>DATMCA010000239.1:0-9577 GCA_035559015.1 Umezawaea sp.
CGGCGCGCTGGAGTACACCAACTTCGGCGGCTACACGCTGGCCACGAACTCGCTCGGCACCTACACCCCCGGCGGCATCACCCCCGAGGTCATCGCGGGCCAGCGGCAGAGCGAGCTGTCCGTCGCCACGTACAACGTGGAGAACCTCGCGCCCGCCAACCCGCAGGCCAAGTTCGACCGGCTCGCGGGCGCGGTCGTGAGCAACCTGAAGAGCCCGGACGTCGTGGTGCTGGAGGAGATCCAGGACAACAACGGCGCCACCGACGACGGCACGGTCGCGGCCGACGTGACGCTGGCGAAGTTCGTCGACGCCATCGCCGCGGCGGGCGGCCCGCGCTACCAGTCGCGGCAGATCGACCCCGGCAACAAGACCGACGGCGGTGAGCCGGGCGGCAACATCCGGGTCGCGTTCCTGTTCAACCCGGCGCGGGTGTCGTTCGTGGACAAGCCCGGCGGCGACGCGACCACCCCGGTCGCCGTCGTGAAGGACAAGGGCCGCGCGGCGCTGTCCATCTCGCCCGGTCGCGTCGACCCGACCAACCCGGCGTGGAACAGCAGCCGCAAGCCGCTGGTCGGCCAGTTCACCTTCCGCGGTCGCACCGTGTTCGTGGTCGCCAACCACTTCAACTCCAAGGGCGGCGACCAGGCGATGCACGGCCGCTTCCAGCCGCCCGCCCGCAGCTCCGAGGTGCAGCGCCTGGCGCAGGCCACGTCGCTGCGCGCGTTCGTCGACCAGGTGCAGGCGATCGACAAGGGCGCGAACGTCGTGCTCGCCGGTGACATCAACGACTACCAGTTCTCGCCGGCGCTGCAGAAGCTGACCGCGGGCGGGGCCGTCGTCGACCTCATCGGGACCCTGCCGCCCCTGGAGCGCTACAGCTACGTGTTCGAGGGCAACGCGCAGGTGCTGGACCACCTGCTGATCAGCAGGAACATCAAGCGCTACAACTACGACGTGGTGCACATCAACGCCGAGTTCGCCGACCAGGCGAGCGACCACGACCCGCAGGTCGTGAAGGTGCGACCGAGCACCGGCTACCCGCTGGTGGACGAGATCGTGTTCCTGGTGGAGGACCTGCTGGAGCGGATCCCGTTCCGGGGCTGACGCGCACGAGGTGAACGGGGTCCGCCCTGGGGGGTGGGCCCCGTTCGCGCATCCGGGCTAGGAACTCGTGGCGCCCGTGGAACTCGCGATCACGATGGCGGCCGTGACCGCGGCCTGGATCGCCTGCACGGCCTTCTTCACGGCGACGCTCGCCCAGTCGCCCTCGCCGATCTCCTTGGCCCGCGCCTTGATCGCCTTCTTGTCACCCACGACGACCTTCGGCACGGCGTTGATGGCGTGCAGCAGCGCGATCAGCGCGCCCGCCCGGTCACCCGGCTGCTCGCCGCCGACCAGCGCGGCCGTCAGCTCGGCCCGCACGGCGTCCTCGTGCGCCGAGTCGACCGCGGGCCACGACTTGCGCGGGAACAGCCCGAGCACCTTGTCCTTCTCCTGCCGGATCAGCCCGCGCCCGGCGAGCGCCTCCAGGACGGTCTCGCGGACGTTCTTCCGCAGCGCCTCGACCGCCCGCTGCGGTTTCGCGGGGGCCTTCTCCGTGAACCGCGTCAAGCCGGCCTCCAGCACCGGTTCGTCGAGCGCGGCGGTGTCCATCACGTGCAGCTTCCCGCCCTCCTCGGCGACCCGGCCCGCGTTGACCAGGTCCACCAGCACGGCGCCCGCGAGCGCGAGGTCGGTGGTGGTGCCGTCGGTGATCAGACGGCCGGAGTCGTCGTCCAGCAGGAGCAGCAGCAGGTCCTCGGCGAGAGTCGGCATGGTTCGACGCTAGCGCAGACGAGGGCGGCCCGAACCCCGGAATCGGTCGGGCCGCCGGAATCCGTCAGCAGGACTTCCAGTCGAACTCGTAGGTGGCGCTGACCCTTCCCTCGGTCGAATCCATCGCCAGGAAGTTCGCCGCTTGGACGTCCGAGGTGCCGCGGACGACACGCAGTTCCGAATTGATGTTCAGGTTGCGATTGTCACCGCACGGCGAGTACGCGATGTCACCGTTTGCAGAACTGTCGGACGTTTCCCAGTCATCGCTGAACGGCCCGGAAAAGGAGTGACTCCGATGGGTCGTCTGCGACTGCCCGGCGAAGTAGTAGCTCGCCCGCTGCACGCCCTGCGCGCCCGCCGCGAGGTGACCGAAACCGCGGTAGGTGATTCGTGAAATGCCGTAGGTCATCCCGTCCGCGTTGCTCACCCGCAGGCTGAGCTGGCAGTTCTTCCGGAAGTCGGTCGGCTTCGCCCCCGGCCCGCTCTGCGCGAGGAAGTCGCTGAAGCTCACCCGGAACGACCTGCCGTCGGTGGACGGCGCCACCGACGCGGTGCCCGCCGGACAACCGGACCCGTTGACCGTGACCACGTCGACGGTGATGCCCGAAGGAGGGGAGGTGAATTCCGCGGTACCGGTGGGAATGATCGCCGAAATGAGCAGCGCCACGACCGTCGTCGTACCCAGCATTGGTGGACCTTCCTGTCCCTGCTGCGCGAAAGGCGGCGGGGGCGAATATATCGCCGCCACCAACACCGATCTGCCGCCGGACGGGTGACCGCCAAGCCCGGGATATGACTGAGGCCCGGACACCGTGCGGTGTCCGGGCCTCAGTTCCCAGTGCGGAGGATACGGGATTTGAACCCGTGAGGGGGTTAACCCAACACGATTTCCAGTCGTGCGCACTAGGCCACTATGCGAATCCTCCGTGGTCCAGCCTAGCGGACCCCCTCGGCTCGGACCAAAACGGGGTCGAGGAGGCGGGCGCGGATCACGACCGGCTACACTTGCCTCGGACCTCGTGCGGTACTCATCTCGCGAATCTCCCCAGGGCCGGAAGGCAGCAAGGATAAGCGGGCTCTGGTAGGTGCACGGGGTCCCCTTTTTTCGCCCTGGTCGCAGCGGGTCCGCTCCCAGGGGTCCGGGAGACCGTCGTACCCCACCGGTAGGGTTTGGAACCGTGGCGCTCGCCCTATACCGCAAGTACCGACCGGCCACCTTCGCCGAGGTGGTCGGGCAGGAGCACGTCACCGATCCGCTGCGCATCGCGCTCGGTGCGGGCCGCATCAACCACGCCTACCTGTTCTCCGGGCCCCGTGGCTGCGGCAAGACGTCCAGTGCTCGGATCCTCGCGCGCTCGTTGAACTGCGTGCAGGGCCCGACGCCCGACCCGTGCGGCGAGTGCAACTCGTGCGTCGGGCTGGCGCCGAACGGGTCCGGCACGGTCGACGTGGTGGAGCTCGACGCGGCCAGCCACGGTGGTGTGGACGACGCCCGTGAGCTGCGGGACAAGGCGTTCTACGCCCCGGCCGAGGCCAAGTACCGGGTGTTCATCGTCGACGAGGCGCACATGGTCACGACGCAGGGCTTCAACGCCCTGCTGAAGATCGTGGAGGAGCCGCCGGAGCACCTGATCTTCATCTTCGCGACCACGGAGCCGGAGAAGGTGCTGCCGACCATCCGGTCGCGCACGCACCACTACCCGTTCCGGCTGATCCCGCCCGGCGCGATGCGGGCGCTGCTGGAGCGCAACTGCGCCGCCGAGGGCGTGACGGTGGCCCCGGCGGTGTTCCCGCTGGTCATCCGCGCGGGTGGCGGCTCGGCCCGGGACACGCAGTCGGTGCTCGACCAGCTGCTGTCGGGCGCGGGCCCGGAGGGCGTGACGTACGAGCGCGCCATCGCGCTGCTCGGCGTGACGGACGTGGCGCTGATCGACGACATGGTCGACGGGCTGGGCACCGGTGACGGCGCGGCGGTGTACGGCACCGTCGACAAGCTCGTCGAGGCCGGGCACGACCCGCGCCGGTTCGCGTCGGACCTGCTGGAGCGGCTGCGCGACCTGGTGCTGCTGTGCGCGGTGCCGGACGCGGCCGACCGCGGCCTGGTGGCGGCCCCGGAGGACGAATTGGTCCGGATGGTCGCGCAGGCCAAGAAGATCGGCCCGGCGACGCTGACCAGGTTCGCCGAGATCGTGCACACCGGTCTGGTCGACATGCGCGGCGCGACCGCGGCCCGGATGGTGCTGGAACTGGTGTGCGCGCGGATGCTGCTGCCGTCCGCCGGCGACTCCGAAGCCGCTCTGCTGCAACGGGTCGAGCAGTTGGAGAGGAGGCCCGCGCCCGTCCAGGTCGCCGCTCCCGCCCAAGCGCCCGCGGCGGCTCAGGCACCCGCTGCCGCCTCGGCTCCCGCCGCTCCGGCCCAGGCACCCGCCGCCGCGGCTCCGCCCGCTCCGGCCGGCGGCAAACCCGCTTTCCAACGGCCGTCCCAGCGCTCGGCCCAGCCCGAGCCCGCGGCCCCTCCCGCCCGACCCGAGCCCGCCGTGGCCGCTCCGCCGCCCGCGCCGGAACCGGTGGCCGAACCCGAGGGCACGGACGTCGCCGCGGTGCGCCGCCGGTGGGCCGAGCTGGTCGCCGCCGTGCGCGCGGTCAACGCGGTCGCCGGGGCGATGCTCGGCCCCGCGACGGTGGCCGAGGTCGAGGGCAACTCGATCGTCCTGACGCACCCGTCCGCGCCCATCGCGGGCAGGCTCACGTCCGAGCCGCGCAACGCCGGGGCCATCACCCAGGCGTTCGGCAAGGTGCTCGGCGGCACCTGGCAGGTCAGCGTCGTGCACGGCGAGCCGGGCTCAGGTCCGGTGCGCCCCGCGCAGGTGAAGGCCACCAGGCCCGCGCCGACCAGGCCGAGCCAGCAGGGCAAGGCCGCGGTGGAGCCGCCGCAGCGGCAGGCGCCGTCCGGGCGTCCGCCCGCGGACGACGTGCCCCCGCCGCCCGAGCCGCCGGACCTCGACGAACCCCCTCTGCCACCGGAGCCGGTGGACGAGGAGGAGATGCTCGCCGAGGCGAGCAGGCCGAGGGACCCGCTGGCCGTCGCGACGACGGTCGACCCCGAGGCCGCCGTCCTGCAACTCCTGACCGACCAGCTGGGGGCGCGCCCCCTGAAGGCTGAGCGCGCCAAGCGCTGACTACGACCACGGGTGGAGCGGCGTACCGCGTTCGCGGTACGCCGAGGTGTCTGCGGCAGTAGGACGATCTCCGCGTCCGATCGGACGACTCTTGAGGGACCACAACGGATCCCACAGGAGCAGCGATGATCGAGGTAGCGAACCTCACCAAGCGGTACGGGGCCAAGACCGCGGTCGACGGGCTCACCTTCTCCATCGAGCCCGGCACCGTGACCGGTTTCCTCGGGCCGAACGGCGCGGGCAAGTCGACGACCATGCGGATGCTCGTCGGCCTGGACACGCCGACGTCCGGCACGGCGAAGGTCAACGGCAAGCCCTACGTCGAGCACAAGGCGCCGCTGCGGGAGATCGGGGTCCTGCTGGAGGCCCGCGCGGTGCACCCCGGCCGTTCGGCCCGCGACCACCTGCTCGCCATCGGCGCCACGCACGGCATCACCACCAAGCGGGTCGACCAGGTGTTGGACATGGTGGGCCTGACCGAGGTCGCCAAGCGGCGGGTCGGCAACTTCTCGCTCGGCATGGGGCAGCGGCTGGGCATCGCCGTCGCGCTGCTGGGCGACCCGCACACCGTCATGCTGGACGAGCCGGTCAACGGCCTCGACCCGGACGGCATCAAGTGGATCCGCCAGCTCCTCAAGGGCCTGGCCGCCGAGGGCCGCACGGTCTTCATCTCCTCGCACCTCATGAGCGAGATGGCGCTGACCGCCGAGCACCTGATCGTGGTCGGCCGCGGCAGGCTGATCGCCGACGTGTCCGTCGCGGACCTGATCGAGTCGGCCGCGCGCGGCGTGCACGTCCGGACGTCCCAGGTGAGCGCCCTCGTCCGCATCCTCAACGGCGACGGCGTGAAGATCACCTCGATCGGCGGCGGCGTCCTCGACGTGGTCGGCCGGTCCACGGAGGACATCGCGACCCGCGCCCTGGCGGCCGGGATCCCGCTGTACGAGCTGACCCCCCAGCGCGCGTCGCTGGAGGAGGCCTACATGGAGTTGACCCAGGAGTCCGTCGAGTACCACGGCGGCACCACCACGTCGTTCGGAGAGGCAGCCTGATGAGCACCACGACCTTGGACAAGCCGGTGGTCGTGCCACCGCTGGCGAAGCCCGACATCCGCCTCTCGTTCGGGGGCGTGCTGCGCAGCGAGTGGATCAAGCTGCGCAGCGTCCGGTCCAGCGCGATGACCCTGCTGGGGGCCGTGTTCGCGATGCTCGCCGCGGGCCTGATCTTCGCCTCGACGATCGGCGGCGGGGGTGACGGCCCCGGTCCCGGCGGTGGCGGGGTGTCCGACCCGACCGGGATCGCCCTGAGCGGCGTGATGATCACCCAGCTCATCATCGGCGTGCTGGGCGTGATGGCCGTGTCCAGCGAGTACTCGACCGGCATGATCAGGTCGACGCTGACCGGCGTGCCGAGGCGCCTGCCCGTCCTCGCGGCGAAGGTGCTGGTCGTCGCCGGCGCGGTGTTCGCCACGATGCTGGCGGTCTCGTTCGTCGTCTTCCTGGGCGCCCAGGCGATCATGTCCGGCGCCGACCAGCCGACCGCCGCCCTCGGTGATCCGGGTGTGCTCGGCGCCATCGTCGGGTCCGCCGCCGCGCTGACCGGTGTCGCGGTCATGGGCGTCGCCCTCGGCTCGATCCTCCGCGGCACCGCGGGCGCGATCTCCACGCTGTTCGCCCTGGTGTTCCTCGCACCCGGTCTGGGCAGGCTGCTGCTGCCGACCTCGTGGCGCGACGACGTGCTGAAGTACCTGCCCTCCAACGCGAGCGGCTCCTTCACCAGCGTCACCCCCGGCCCGGACGTGCTCGGCTCCACGGCGGGCGCGCTCGTGTTCGCCGCCTGGGTGGTCGTGCCGCTGATCGTCGCCGCGGTGCTGCTGCGCCGCCGCGACGCGTGACCGGACCTAGGCTGCGGGGGTGTTCACGATGACGAGGTTCCGCGCACTGGCGCGACGGCACCCCGTGGTCGTGGACGCCCTCTTCGCCGTCGTCCTGTACTTCCCGGCCTCCTCCTCCCACGGGCCTCCGTGGCAGGTGGCGCAGGTCAAGTCGCCCGTGTCGCTGGTCCTGCTGGCGCTGGTGTTCGCGGTGCTGGCGGTGCGCCGCAGGTGGCCGCTCGGGACGCTGGTGGCGACCACGCTCGGGGTGGTCCCGGCGGTGGTGTTCGGCTTCGAGATCGAGCCGTTCCTGGTCCCGGTGGTGATCGCGACCTACACGGTGGCCGTGCGGACGGACCGGTGGACGGCGCTGCGGTCCGCGGTGCCCACGGCGGTGTTCCTGGTGCTCGTGGTGCTGCTGCTGGCCCCGGCCCCCGGCTTCTCCCGCGAGAGCTTCGGCCGGTTCGCCTGGATCGCCATGGCCGCCGCCATCGGGGACGCGGTCCGCAGTCGCCGGGCGAACATCGCGGCCATCGAGGAACGCGCGGAGCGGGCCGAGCGGACCCGCGAGGAGGAGGCCCGCCGCCGGGTCGCGGAGGAACGGCTGCACATCGCCCGCGAGCTGCACGACGTGGTCGCGCACCACATCGCCGTGATCAACGTGCAGGCCGGCGTGGCGGGCCACCTGATCACCGCCCAGCCGGAGGCCGCCGCCGAGGCGCTGGGGCACGTCCGCCGGTCCAGCCGGGCCGTGCTGGACGAGCTGTCCGGCCTGCTCGGCGTGCTGCGCAGGCCGGAGGACTCGGACACCCCCACCGAGCCCGCGCCCGGCATGGCCCAGCTCGACCAGCTGGTGGACTCGTTCCGCGCGTCCGGGCTGGACCTGACGTCCACGTTGACCGGCGAGGTCCAGGAGCTGCCCGCGACCGTCGACCTGGTCGCCTACCGGGTGGTGCAGGAAGCGCTGACGAACGCCCACCGGCACGGCACCGACACGGCGCGCCTCTCCGTGGTCTACACGCCGTCCGAGATCATCCTGGAGATCACCAACGCGCTGGGCTCCCAGCCGCACACCGGCGGATCGGGCCTCGGCCTCGTCGGGATGCGGGAACGGGCGGGCGCGGTCGGTGGCGCCATCCAGGCCGGGATCGGCGCGGACGAGAGGTTTCGCGTCGTCGCGACCCTGCCATTGCAGATCGGGAAGAAGCCATGACGATCCGCGTCCTGCTGGCCGACGACCAGGCGCTCATCCGCGCCGGGTTCCGCGTCCTCATCGACTCCGCGCCCGACCTGGAGGTGGTGGGGGAGGCGACCAACGGCCTGGAGGCCGTGGAACTGGTCCGCACGACCCGCGCCGACGTGGTGCTGATGGACATCCGGATGCCCGAGCTGGACGGTCTGGAGGCGACCCGCCGGATCATCGCCGACGAGGACCTCGCGGGGGTGAAGGTGCTGGTCCTGACGACGTTCGAGATCGACGACTACGTCGCCAAGGCGATCCGGGCGGGCGCCAGCGGGTTCCTCGGCAAGGGCGTCGAACCGGCCGAGCTGCTGGCCGCGATCCGCACGGTCGCCGAGGGCGACGCGCTGCTGTCCCCGAAGGCGACCCAGTCGCTGATCAGCCAGTTCCTCTCGCAGCCCGCCACGAACGCGGCCACCCCGGAACGCCTGACCGTGCTGACCCAGCGCGAACGGGAGGTGGTCGTCCTGGTCGCGGGCGGCCTGTCGAACGACGACATCGCCGCCAAGCTGTTCGTCTCACCGCTCACCGCGAAGACCCACGTCAACCGCGCGATGATGAAGCTCCAGGCCCGCGACCGCGCCCAGCTCGTGGTGATCGCTTACCAGGCGGGCCTCGTCCAGCCCTAGCGGCCGACGTAGGTCAGCAGTGCCGTGGCGATGGCCGTGGCGTAGCGCTGCTTGCCGTCGTCGCTGCCGAGCACGGCGGCCTCCGCGGCGTCGCGCATGTTGCCGCACTCCACGAACACCGCGGGCCGCTCGGACAGGTTCAGGCCCGCCAGGTCGTCGCGGCCGTCGAGCCCGTTCTGGCCGATGTAGTCGGCCGGGGCGAACCCCGCCTTGACCATGCCGTCGCGCAGCACCTCGGCGAGCCGGGCGGACGGTTCGCCCTGGACGTCGTTGAGCGGGGGTACCGGGTAGGCGACGTGGAAGCCGTCGGCGCCCGGCACGTCCGAGCCGTCGGCGTGGATGGACACGACGGCCGCCGCGTCCGCCTGGTTGCCGATGGCCGCGCGCTCGTCCACGCACGGTCCGACGCCCGTGTCGTCCTGGCGGGTGAGCACGACGGTGACGGTCCGCGCTTCGAGGGCCGCGCGAACCCGCAGCGCCACGTCCCAGTTGAACGCGTGCTCCGGGTAGCCGTCGTCGGTCTGGGTGCCGGTGGTGTCGCAGGCCTTCATCTGGCCGGCACCCGCCGGGACCAGCCTGTTGATCTCGGCCGGGTGGCTCGCGTTGCCGCCGTTGTGGCCGGGGTTCAGCACGATCGTGACCGGCGGGGGCGTCGACGTCGTCGTGGCGGCGGGCGCGCGGGGCGTGGTCGTGGGTCCGCCGGTGGGGATGTCGGCCGTCACGATCGGGTCCAGCAGGGGGGTGCGTTCGGCCATGGGCTCGCTGCCGCACGCGGCGACCACGAGACCGAGCACCACGAACACCAGCCACCCGCGCACGCCGCCCACGGTGCCAGACGGG
>DATMCA010000240.1:0-3196 GCA_035559015.1 Umezawaea sp.
AGAACCGGATGATGGTCGTCGCCGCACCGGTCAGCCCCATCGGCGCGCACCAGATGCTGGTGTTCCTGCTCCAGATCGCGCTGCTGCTCGGCACCGCGTTCCTCCTGGGCCGTCTCGCGATCCGGTTCAGGATGCCCGCGCTCGTGGGAGAACTGGCCGCCGGTGTGCTGCTGGGGCCGTCGCTGCTCGCGCACGCGCTGCCCGCGCTGTCGGCGTGGCTGCTGCCCACGAACCCCGAGCAGATCCACCTGCTCGACGCCGTCGGCCAGCTCGGCGTGCTGCTGCTGGTCGGCCTGACCGGCATGCACATCGACCTGGGTCTGGTGCGCCGCAAGGGCAAGACCGCCGCCTGGGTGAGCATGGGCGGGCTGCTGGTGCCGCTGGGACTCGGCTTCGCCGTCGGGACGGTGCTGCCGACGTCGCTGATCGCCGAGGGGACGGCCCGCGGGGTCTTCGCGCTGTTCCTCGGGGTGGCGATGTGCGTGAGCGCGATCCCGGTCATCGCGAAGACCCTGCTGGAGATGCGGTTGCTGCACCGCAACATCGGCCAGCTGATCATCAGCTCGGCCGCGGTGGACGACATCGTCGGCTGGTCGCTGCTGTCGATCGTCTCGGCGATGGCGACGACGGGTCTGCGCGCCGGTCTGGTGCTGTTCACCGTCGGCTGCCTCCTCGTGGTGGCGATCGTGGCGCTGCTGATCGGCAGGCCGCTGGTGCGCAAGAGCCTGGAGTTCGCGAACAGGTCCGGCGACCCCGGCGTGACCGTGGCCGTCGTGGTGCTGCTGCTCATCCTGTCGGCGGCGGGCACCCACGCGCTCGGCCTCGAACCGATCCTGGGCACGTTCATCTGCGGTGTGCTGCTCAGCTCGTCCGGCAAGCTCGACCGCACGAAGCTCGCACCGCTGCGGACGTTCGTGATGGCCGTCCTGGCACCGATCTTCTTCGCCACGGCGGGCCTGCGGATGGACCTGACGGCGCTGCGCAAGCCCGCGGTGCTGGGAGCGGCCGTCCTGGTGCTCGCGGTGGCGATCGGCGGCAAGTTCATCGGCGCCTACGTCGGCGCTCGAACCGGCAGGCTGACGCACTGGGAAGGGCTCGCGCTGGGCGCCGGCCTGAACGCCCGAGGTGTCGTGGAGGTCGTCGTCGCGATGGTCGGCCTGCGCCTCGGCGTCCTGACCACCGAGACCTACACGATCATCATCCTGGTCGCCGTCGTGACGTCGCTGATGGCGCCGCCGACCCTGCGCTACGCCGTCGGCAAGATCGCCGAGACGACCGAGGAGCGGGAACGGGAGAAGACGTTCAGCGGCTCGTGACCCCCAGCCGTCCGACCAGGTCCGTGAGGGCCTGGCCGAGCGGCAGGTCGACCCGGACGGTCGCGCACGAGTCGCCCCGCGTCTCGCCGCGGTTCACGATGAGCACCCGCTTGCCGACCTTGGCGGCGTGCCGGACGAACCGCAGCCCGGACATCACGGTCAGCGAGGACCCCAGCACCAGCACCGCGTCGGCGGCGTCGACCAGCCGGTAGCACTCCTCGACGCGGGCGCGCGGGACGTTCTCGCCGAAGAACACCACGTCCGGCTTGAGCACGCCGGTGCCGCACGCCTCGCACGGCACGAGGTGGAAGGTGCGGACCACGTCGGCGGCCAGCTCCACGTCGCCGTCCGGGTTGATCCGCGTCGCGGTGCCCTCGAACGCCGGGTTCGCCGCGCGCAGCCTGCGGTCCAGCTCCTCGCGCGGGCTGGTTCCGCCGCAGTCGAGGCAGATCACCCGGTCGAGGCTCCCGTGCAGCTCCACGGCGTCGAGCGCGCCCGCGGCCTGGTGCAGGCCGTCGACGTTCTGGGTGATGACCCCGGACAGGTGGCCGCTCGCGCGCAGCGCGCTGACGGCCCGGTGGCCCGCGTTCGGCGCGGCGCGGGCGATAGTGCGCCAGCCGAGGTGGCTGCGCGCCCAGTAGCGCTGACGGCCCTCGGGGCTGCCGACGAACTCCTCGTAGGTCATGGGGGTGTGGCGGCGGAGGCTGCCCTCCGCGCCCCGGTAGTCCGGGATGCCGGACTCCGTCGACAGGCCCGCCCCGCTGAGCACGACCACGTGCCCGCGGGCGACGGTCTCGACGACCTCGTCCAGGTCGGTCGTGCGGGGCAGGGGAGCGCCCGTCGCCGTCCAGCTCAGGGTTGGCCGAGTTCGCACGCCACCGAGCTTACGTGTGTACTTTCGGTTGGGTGGACGTCCAGGTAATCGCCCTGTTGGTGTCGCCGGTGCACGCCTTCGAGGGCCGCCCGCAGGACGGACCGCTGTCCGACCCGCTGGTGGGCTCGTGCGAGCGGGTGGAGGTGCGCGCCGGGCTCGGCCTGGTGGGCGACCGGTTCTACGCCCAGCAGGCCCACCGCAAGGCCTCGGTCACCGTGTTCGCCGCCGAGTCGATCGACGCGATCACCACCGAACTCGACCTGCCCGAGGCGCCGAACCCGCTGCTGCCCCGGCGCAACGTCGTGCTGCGCGGGTACCCGGTCGACGGCCTCGCCGCCGGACGGACGAGCGCGGGCGCGCTGTTCAGCCTCGACTCCGGCGACGGCCCGGTCCGCTTCCAGGCCCACCGCCCCGCCAGCCCGTGCGGCTGGATGGACGCCGTGGTGGCCCAGGGCGCGCACCGGGCGCTGCGCGGGCGCGGCGGCGTGCGCTGCGAACCGCTGGACAACGGGATCCTGCGTGTGGGACCCGCCGTCCTGACCCTGCTCTGACCCTGCTCTGACCAGCCGCGATGGATCGCTCGCGGCTGAACACCCGTGTCTGGTCGCCCTCGGCGGGTTCCTTCGGGGCTGAACGGCCGGGGTTGGTCACGGACGTCTGGTCACTCCTGGGCTGGTCGCCCAGACCTGGTCACCTCGCGCCGGGTCACTCCAGGGCCGAAACAGCCAGGCTGGTCATCTCGCGCCG
This sequence comes from Umezawaea sp., assembly GCA_035559015.1. Lineage (GTDB taxonomy): Bacteria > Actinomycetota > Actinomycetes > Mycobacteriales > Pseudonocardiaceae > Umezawaea. Next base: position 2,938 of record DATMCA010000240.1, read on the forward strand.
GGTCAGTCCGGAGCTGGTCGACCAGAGCCGATCACCCAGAGCCGATCACCCGGCTTGACCACCTGGCTTGACCACCCCGGTCGGCTCACCCGCGGTCGGTCACTTGCGGCGGATCTTCACCAGGTCCATGTCCGTGGCCGAGGCCTTCAGGTCGCGGTAGTCCACGCCCAGTTCGTCCACCGCGCGCGCCGCGGCGGCCAGCCCGCGGTCGCACACCGCCCGGTCGCTCTGCTCCACGGGAGCCCGCAGCTGGACCCGG
>DATMCA010000241.1:0-3938 GCA_035559015.1 Umezawaea sp.
CCAGGGCCTCCTGGTCGCACTGGCGGCCGAGGGCGTGGCCTCCTGCTGGGTGTCCTCCACGATCTTCTGCGCGGACGTGGTCCGCCGGGTGCTGGACCTGCCGGACACCTGGGAACCCCTGGGAGCGGTGGCCATCGGCCACCCCGAGGAACCGCTCACCCCGCGCGCGACGCGCGACCTCGACGAAGGGTTCCTGGAACTGTGACGCTGCACGCCGACGCCGAGTCGACGCTGACCGGCTGGACGCCCGCGGACCGGGAGCAGGAGGCGCTGAAGCAGGCGTACCTCGGCTTCCTGGCGGCACGGGAGGACGCCTGCGCCCGCTCGTGCGAACCGGGGCACGTCACCGCCTCCGCGCTGGTGCTGGACGCGACGGGCGAGCGCACGCTGCTGACCCTGCACCCGAGGGTGGGCCGCTGGCTGCAACTGGGCGGCCACTGCGAGCCGACGGACGAGACCCTGCTGGCCGCCGCGCTGCGGGAGGCCACGGAGGAGTCCGGCATCCGGGGCCTGAGGATCGAGAAGCAGCCCATCCACCTGGACGTCCACCCGATCACCTGCTCGCTGGGCGTCCCCACCAGGCACTTCGACGTGCGCTTCCTGGTGCGGGCACCGGTCGGGGCACAACCGGTCCGGAGCGCGGAATCAGTGGACCTCCAGTGGTGGCCGCTGGACTCCCTGCCGGCGAACGTGGACGACCTGACGCCGATGATCGACGCCGCCCTGGCACGCCTGCGCTAGGGAACCCGATCACATGGCCCGGTAGTCCCTGGGCGAGAACCGCGGTCCGAACCGGGGCTTCCGGAAGCCGGAGGCCTCGATGTACCGCACGGCGCGGTGCCGCTGAGGCGCGTAGGGCTCCAGCACCTCGGCCATCCCGTCGTCGTCGAGCGGCTTCCCCAGCAGGGCCCAGCCCACCACCGACGGGATGTGGAAGTCGCCGAAGCTGACCGCGTCCGCGTCCCCCCAGGCGCGTTGGGCGACCTCCGCCGCCGTCCACACCCCGATCCCGGGGATCAACCGGAGCAGCTTCCGCCCGGCCTCCCCGCGCAGTTCCACGGCCTTCTCCAACCGGTGCGCCACCTGCGCGGCGGCGATCAGCGCACGCCGACGGGCGCTGTCCACCCCGGCCTTGTGCCACTCCCAGTCCGGGATCCCCAGGACGGCCCGCGGCGTGGGCCCGACCCGCATCCCCACCGGCACCGGCCCCGGCGCGGGCGTGCCGAACCGGCGGCACAGCTCCCGGTAGGACCGCCGGGCCTCGGTCCCGGTCACCTTCTGCTCCAGCACGGACGGCAGCAGCACGTCCCACACCCGCCCGGTCGACCCCAGCCGCAACCCCGGCGACCGCCGACGGGTCTCGGCGACCAGCGGGTGGTGGCCGATGAAACCGGTGTCATCGTCGTCGGCCCCCAGCAGCGCGGGCAGGCCGTCGAGGAGCCACGAACCGCCGTCGCCCCAGGCCGTGCCCTCCACGACACCGTCGGGCCGCCGCACGCGCAGCGTCCCCGGCCCCAGCGGCGTGTTCGCCGTCAACCACAGGGCCCCGGCCGCGTCCTGCTGGAACGTCGGATCGCCCGCTCCGCGGCGGAGCGGGCCCAGCACCGACCCGACGTCCAGCGGGAACGGGGGCGACCAGGTCCTAGACATCGGCGGAGAAGCGCACCCCCGCCTCGGGCAGCACGACGTCCGGCCACACGCGGGCCCCGCCGATCAGTTCGCACCGGGCGCCGATGACCGCACCGTCACCGATCACCGCGTCCCTCAACACCGCCCCGGCCTGCACGAGCGCGCCTGCGCCCAGCACCGACCGCTCCACCACGGCGCCCTCGCCGACCACGGCGCCGTCGAAGACCACGGACCCGGCCACGACCGCGCCTGCCGAGACGGTGGCGTTGGCACCGATGGTCGTGCCGCCGGACAGCAGCGCGTCCTCGTGCACCTCGGCCCCGCCGAGCACGATCGCCTCACCGGGCTCCGAGGGCAGCGCCGACGAGGGCGCGATGCCGCGGACGAGGTCCGCCGACCCCTGGACGAACGCCGCGGGCGTGCCCAGGTCCAACCAGTAGGTGGCGTCGACGTGGCCCTGCACCCGAGCACCGCGCTCCAGCAGTCCGGGGAACGTCTCGCGCTCCACGGACACCGGCCGCCCCTCGGGGATCTCCAGCACGACCTCGCGCCGGAAGACGTAGCAACCGGCGTTGATCTGGTCGGTCGGCGGGTCCTCGGTCTTCTCCAGGAACGCCGTCACCCGGCCCTCCTCGTCCGTCGGCACGCACCCGAACCGGCGGGGGTCGTCGACCTTGACCAGGTGCAGCGTCACGTCGGCCTCGGTGGACCGATGGGTCTCGACGATCCCGCGCAGGTCGACGCCGGACAGGATGTCGCCGTTGAACACCATCACGTCCCGCTCGCGCAGCTTGTGGGCGACGTTGCGGATGGCGCCCGCCGTGTCCAGCGGCACGTCCTCCACCACGTACTCCAGCTCCAGGCCGAGCTTCGCGCCGTCACCGAAGTAGTCCTGGAAGACTTCGGCCTTGTACGAGGTCCCGAGCACCACGTGCGTGATGCCGACAGCCCTGATCCGCGACAGCAGGTGCTCCAGGAAGGGCACGCCGGCTGTCGGCAGCATCGGCTTCGGGGCGGACAGGGTCAGAGGACGAAGTCGGGTTCCCTTGCCACCGACCAGAACAACCGCTTCCACGCCGTGCAGCTCCGACATGCCCGTTTTTCCTCCTCCACTAACACGCAACGACCGATTCGAATACTGTGGCAGACAGCATCCGATAGACGGGCAGTGGTCCCTGGCGGGCGCGTGTCAGAAATCGGGAACGCCGGCACCCCCAGCCGGCCCTAGGCAACGCAGGAGAGATCCGAATGGACCCCCGCGACCGGGCCGACGCGCTGCTTGCCCGTGCACGAGCACGTGGCGCCCACGTCGTCACGCCGGACAACATGACGTCACCCATGGACTCGTCGGCGACCCAGCAGATCCCGCGGACCGTGGTGAACGCGGTCGACCCGCGGGAACTGGACCCGGAGTCGACGATGGTCATCTCCGCGCAGATGGCGTCGGGCGGCAGACGGCCGCCGCAGCACCAGCCGCAACCACAGCAGCAACCGCAGCAGCCCCAACAGCAGCAGTACCAGCAGCAACAGCCGCAGCAGCACCAGCAGGCGCCGCAGCACTACCAGCCCGAGCCCGTCCAGCGGGTCGGACCGGGTCCGGTGCCGACGGTCCAGCAGTCACAGGGCGGCCGCCCGAGCCTGACCCAGCGGTTGAGCGGCGACCAGCCACCACCGCCGGGCCTGGCACAGCGACTCAACGGCGACGCCTGACGAGTTCCGGTCGTCACCCACGAACCTGACCCACGACCGGAACCGGGTCACCCGCCACCCGGCTCGGGCAGCGGGTGTTCGACCCGATCGGTCAGCCGCGGCGGGTGACGAGCTTCAGCCTCAGTCCCAGCCCGAGCCGGACGGCGAGCAGGAGCGGGGCCCACTGCGGGCCTTGGTGGCGGTCGGCCAGGTAGCGGTAGGCGCTGCTGTGGTGCGCGGCGAGCATTCGCGCGGACGCGCTCGCGGTCGAGTGGCCGCCGATGTGGACCACCTCGGCCTCCGGCACGTACACGTTGAGCCAGCCGGCGCGGCCGATCCGGTCGCCGAGGTCGACGTCCTCGAAGTACATGAAGTAGCCCTCGTCGAACCCGCCCACCTGCGCGAACGCCTCGCGCCGCAACAGCAAGCAGGCTCCCGACAGCCATCCCGCAGTGCCCTCCCTCGGCAGGCCGCGTTCGCGGCGGTACGAGGCGGTCCACGGGTTCGACGGCCAGATCCAGCCGAAGGCGGCGTGCCCGATGCCCCGACCGAGCGACGGCAGCTCGCGGGCCGAGGGGTACAGCAGGCCCTCCGTCGTGTGGATCCGCGGACCCAGGGCC
>DATMCA010000242.1:0-2567 GCA_035559015.1 Umezawaea sp.
CGGGCCGTCAGTGCGTTGCGGCGGTTGTTGGAGCAGCTCGAAGCGGTTCAGGTCCGGAACGCGCGGGTGCGGGGTTGGTCATGGCAGGAGATCGCGGCTGAGCTGGGGGTCACCCGGCAGGCGGTGCACAAGAAGCACGGAGGGCGGGGCTGATGATCGGGGAGCGGTTCACGAGGGAAGCGCGGCAAGCGGTGCGCGACGCGGTGAAGGAAGCGGAACGGGAATCCGCCTCCGAGGTCGGGCGGACGCACATGCTGCTGGCGCTGCTGGGGGCGCCGGTGCTCGCCGGGTTCGAGCTGTCCCGCGACGAGGTCGAGGACGCGTTGCGGACCGCCCGGCGCAAGGGCGGGCTGAGCGAGGCGGACACGGAGGCGTTGCGCGGACTGGGGATCGACGTCGACCAGATCGTCGACAGCATCGAGCAGTCGCTGGGCGAGGGGGCGCTGGCGACGATGGTCACGCGCAAGAAGCGGTGGCTGTTCGGGGAGCACAAGCCGTTCGAACCCGCGTTGAAGAAGACGCTGGAGCGCAGCCTCCTCGAAGCCAGGGACCTGGGGCACAACTACCTCGGCAACGAGCACCTCGTGCTCGCGCTGCTGGCGGGAGGAGGGCTCGCCGCCGAGGTGCTGGCGTCCAAGGGCGTGACCTACGTCGAGGTCAGGAAGCTGGTCGCGGGTCAGGGGTGACCTCGACCCAGGTCAGCCGGGGGAGGAACGCCTGGGTGAGCGGTCCGATCGCCAGGGCGTAGAGGACGGTGCCGACGCCCAGGGTGCCGCCCATCAGCCAGCCGCCGGTCAGCACCGCCACCTCGATGACGGTGCGGACCAGCCTGAGCGAGGTGCCGGTGCGGGCGCAGAAACCGGTGGTCAGGCCGTCGCGGGGGCCGGGGCCGAGGCGGGCACCGATGTAGACGGCGGCGGCCAGCGCGTTGAGGACGATGCCCGAGGTCAGCAGCACGATCCGCGGGAACAGCTCCGTCGGGGCGGGCAGCACGGCGAGCGTGACGTCGACGGCGACGCCGATCAGCACGACGTTGCAGACCGTGCCGATCCCGGGCCGTTGTCTGAGCGGGATCCAGCAGAGCAGGACCAGGGCTCCGACGATGATCGTGATCGTGCCGAAGCTGAGGCCGGTGCGCTTGGTCAGGCCCTCGTGCAGGACGTCCCACGGGGCCAGGCCGAGCGCGCCGCGGATCTGGAGCGCCATCGACGCGCCGTAGAGCCACAGGCCGACGGCCAGTTGGGTCAGGCGTCGGACGGGGGCGACCGTCACCGGGGCGGACGTGAGCGCGGCAAGACGTGGGGAGGCCATGTGGCCATCCTGCGGCCGGATTGGCCTTGTATTCCAGGGCCAATTGACAATAATTGGCCTCATGGACCAGGGAATTCCGCTAGGTGGACGCATATCCGGCCAGCGGCTGGCCCGGTTGCTGGGTGACTGGCGGCGGAGAGGGGCTCGGCAGGGAACCGCCGACCTGGCCGCCGGGATCCGGATGCTGGTCCTCGAAGGCCAGTTGCCCGCCGGGACGCGGCTGCCGTCCGAGCGCGAGATCGCGGACGTGCTGCCGGTGAGCCGGACGATGATCACCGCAGCGCTCGACCAGCTCCGCGAGGACGGTGTCGTCGCCAGCCGTCGCGGGGCAGGCTCGTGGATCACACTGCCCACCGGCGCGCTGAGCCCGGTGGTCGACCTGGCGCCGTCGAGTCGCAGCCAGATCGACCTGGCCCGGGCCGCGCCTCCCGCCGTGCCCGCCATGGCCGCGGCGATGGACGCCGTGCGGCTGCGGATGCCCGAACACCTCGCCGGCCACGGCTACCACAGGCACGGGGTGCTCGACCTGCGGCGGAGGATCGCGGACCGGTACACGGCGAGGGGCCTGCCGACCTCGCCGGAGCACATCGTCATCACCAGCGGCGCCCAGCACGCCATCGCCCTGGCGCTGCGGCTGTTCACCGGTCCCGGCGACCGCGTGCTGGTCGAGCAGCCCAGCTACCCGAACGCGTTGGACGCCATCCGCTCGGTGTCGGCGATCCCGGTGCCGGTCCCGCTCCTGCCCGACGGGTGGGACCTCGCGGGCATCGCGGCCGCGATGCGGCAGGCCGCGCCGAGGGTCGCGTACCTGGTGCTGGACTTCCACAACCCGACCGGGCACCGGCTGGACGACCAGGGCCGGGCCCGGCTGGGGGAGCTGCTGCGCCGGGCCCGCACCCCCGCGATCGTCGACGAGTCGCTGGTGGACCTCGACCTGGACGGCGATCCGGCCGACGCCCCGCGACCGATGGCCTCGTACGCGGACGAGCTGGTGGTGACCGTCGGGTCGGCGAGCAAGTCGCACTGGGGCGGCATGCGGGTCGGGTGGATCCGGGCCCGGCCGGACGTCGTGCACCGGCTCGTGTCGGCGCGGACCGCGATCGACCTCGGCACGGCGGTGTTCGAGCAGCTGGTGATGGCCGAACTGCTGGCCGACCCGGAACCCGTGCTGCGCGCCCGGCGCGCCGAACTGGCCGTGCAGCGGGACGTGCTGATGGAGAGCGTGCGCGAGCACTGCCCGCGCTGGACGTTCCGGC
>DATMCA010000243.1:0-3764 GCA_035559015.1 Umezawaea sp.
CGCGAGCACCGCGTCCTCTACGCGCCCTGTGCCCCCTCGTCTACCACCAGCGATGTCGCGACCGTGGTGGCCTCCGTGTCTCTCGGAGGAGGAGTCACCGATCACCTGGCCCTTGCCGCCAGTCTCGGCTGTCAAGGGACACGCCGATCTGAACGCTGGCGGACGTGAGACCTGAACGCTGGCGGACAACAGAACTGAACGGTGGTGGCCACCGGATCTGCCCGGAGGGGTGGTGGCCACCCGGCCGCTCGGTCAGGTGGTCATGATCACCGCCTGGGGTGTGGTGGGTGTGGTGGGCTCAGCGAGGTCACTGATCGCGACGGGTTCGTCGCAGTAGGGGGCAGTGACCGCCGGTGTCGATGCGTCGACAGAACAGGTTGCAGTCCGGGCATCTTGCAGTCCGGGCATCGGCGCTCGTCGAGGTAGCGGGTTTCGCAGTCGGGGCATTCGTAGATCACCCCCGAGCCGGGTGGTGGTGGGTTCATCGGGGGCCTGCCAGGGCGACGACGCCGGCGCCGGTGAGGGCTTGGGACAGTCGCACGCTCTCGCCGCTGGTCTGGCACAGGTGAGCGTGGTGCAGGAGCCGGTCGACGGTGGCGGTGGCCAGCGTCTTGGGCATGAGTTCGTCGAACCCCGACGGGTGCAGGTTCGACGAGACCGCGACGGAACGGCGCTCGTAGGCGGCGTCGACGAGGCGGTAGAGCCCTTCGGCGGCGTCGGGGCCGACCGGGAGCAGCCCGATATCGTCGACGATCACCAAATCAGCGCGCAGGATCCGGGTGATCGCCTTGGTGACCGAGTCGTCGGCGCGATGGCGGCGGACCAGGACGCCGAGGGCTTCGAGGGTGAACCAGGCGACGTGGCGTCCGGCTTCGACCGCGGCCTGGCCCAGCGCCTCGAGCAGGAATGTCTTGCCGGTGCCGGCCGGCCCGCAGACCACCAGGTTTTCCGCGCGGCCGATCCATTCCAGGGTGCGTAGCGCGGCCTGGGTCGGCGCGGGGATCGAGGAGGTCGCCTCGTTCCAGGCCTGGAAGGTCTTCCCGGTCGGGAACGCCGCCCGGGCCCGGCGGGTGGCCAACGAGGAACGGTCCCTGCCGGCGACCTCCTCGGTGAGCAGCACCCGTAGGACCTCGGCGGGGTCCCAGCGCTGCGCCTTCGCGGTGGCCAGGACTTCGGGGGCGGCGCGGCGGATGTGCGGGAGCCGCATCCGCCGCAGCAGTGTCTCCAGCGCGTCGTCCAATGGTGGCGGGGTGGGGGTCCGGGTGGTCATGGCTGGCCCCGATCCCCGTCGAGCAACGCGGCGATCCGTTCGGCGATGTGCTGGCCCATCCATGCCGCCTGCTCGCGGGTCGGGTGCCCGGCGAAGTGACGGGTGAACTCGGTCGCGACGGCGTCGGCCCCGGTGCTGTCGGGGGCGTCGGCGAGCCAGTCGGCCAGGGCGCCGATCAGCCAGCCCCACTCCAGCAGTTCCCCGGCAGCGACGCCGATCAGCTGGTCGGGCTCATCGGCGCCCAGGGTGGTGAATCGCTCGCGCGCACGGCTGCTTTGGGTGCGGCTCACCGGGTCACCTCGGTCTCTCCGAAACCGGTCTGGCCGAGGTCGGGGGCACCGAACCCGGCCCACCCGGCGGTGCCCTGGGCCAGGGTGTGGCCCTCGCCGGCCCGCCCGGCCGGGCCGGGCAGAGCGGTGGCCTGGTGGGACAGGATCGCGGCGAGGTCGCCCTCGGCGAACCGCCCGGAGGTGCCGGCCTGCCCGAGTGCGCGGTCCACCACGGCGTCGCCGTGCAGCCGGGCCAGCTCGACCGCCTCGGCCATCTTGGCCCGGACCCTGCCGGCGCCGGTGGCGGCGGCCTCGGTCAGCCACAATGTCGCGCCGTCACCCAGCGCCAGGAACGCCGCCTCGCTGCTGGTGCGCGGTCGCGGGGTCCGGTCCAGCGCCCCGGCCGGGGCCGGCGGGAAGTGCGCGTCGACGACCCGCGGGCTGCCCGCGGTGGTCTCCTGGTGGCGGGCGACCTCGACCGGGCCACCCGGCCCGACGTGCACGATCACGACCTGCTCCCCGTGGCGGCGCACCCACACCGTCTCACCGACCAGCCGGTGCGGCACCGAGTACTGGCAGTGCTCGAAGGTGACCATCGGGGTGTTGTCGGCGACCGTGCGGGTCACCCCGAACGTGGCGGTGAACGGTGTCGCGGGCAGCGGGTGCAGCCGGGCCTGCTCCTGGGTGAGCATCTCGACCGGGGCACGGCGGGTGATGCGGTGCGCCCGGGCGTTGACCTGCTCGGTGAACCCCGCGCAGGCCGCCTCCAGCTCGGCGAAGCTGCCGTAGGCGGGAAGCAGGTTCGCGTCCGTGGGCACCAAGTCGGCCTTCGCGACCCGCACGCTCGACTCTGAGCCGCCCTTCGAGGCCGGGTCCGCCGGAACACAGGTAGCAATGGTCAGGCCGTAATGGCGGCCGAACGCCACGGTGGCCGGGTTGCGCACCGCGATCCCGGCGACGTGCTCGACGGTGACGGTGCGCTCGTTGTCGGTCAGCAGATACGTCGGCACCGCGCCCACCGCACGCAACGCGGCGTCGATCGCGGCGAACACGCTGGGCGTGGTCTTGTCCAGCAGCGGAACCACGACCCGGAACCGGCACCACGCCAACCAGAAACAGAACAAGATCGTCGAAGCGCCGCCGATACGCGGGCCCTCACCGAAGTCGTACTGCGCCCACATCCCGGGCTCCGGGATCCACGGCCGGTGCACCCGCGCCCGTCCCGACCGCCACGCCTTCTTGATCTCCGCGACCGCGCGGCGGGTGGTCCGCTCGGACCCCGCGAACCCCATTGCGGTGATCTTGTCGTGCGCCACGTCGGCGCGGATCTTGCCCTTGGACCGCTCGACGAGCTCTTCGAGCTTGGCCAGGAACTCGTCGATCACACTCGGCCGGCGCGCCGCCCGGCCCGGCACCAACGTCCCGGCATCACGCTGGGCCACCCAATTCGCCACCGTGTTCGGCGAGCATCCGGCCAGCTCAGCCGCGTCGCGGTAGGACGCGGTCAGGTCGAACCCTTCTAGGATTTCCATGATCTCCTCGGCAGACTTCACTCGTCCCCTCCTCGGGGCTGGGTGCGGTTGGCACCGCCCAGCCCACCCGAGGAGGGGACCCCCACCCGGGAACCGGCAGGGAACGGTCAAGATCGTGTCGGGCAGATCCGCTGGCCATCAGCGTTCAATTCTGCTGGCCGTCAGCGCTCAGGGAACTTGGCCGTCTGCGTTCAGGATCTCGTGGCCGCTGACACTGGACGGTGTTGAACGCGGATCTTCAAGTGGTTGAGGTCGCCGACGGGTTTCTGCGGCATCAGCGCTTCGGTCGCGACGGCGCGGAGTCCACGACGAAGGCCTACGCGCACGCGATCGTGTTGTTCCTGCGCTGGTGCGCGCGGACCGGCCGCGGCTGGCAGGCCGGGGTCGAGCAGTTCGGCCTGTTCATGGTGTGGCTGGCCCATGCCGGTCCGGCCGCCTCGGGTGCTGAGGCCGCCGACGCCGGTTCGGCGGTGGTGCTGGCCGGGCCGGGCGCGGCGCCGGCGCGGTGTCCGTCGCGGATCAACGGCGTGTTGACCGCGGTGCGGGGCATGGTGGTGCACGCGGTCGCCGCCGGGCAGGGGTCGGCGGGTCTGGTGGCGTTGCTCTATGAGGTTGCCGATGATCGTGACCTGCCCGATGCGGCGCGGGGCGAGGAGGGTCGGATGGGCTGGCGGATGCGGGCCCGGCACCGGC
>DATMCA010000244.1:0-2978 GCA_035559015.1 Umezawaea sp.
GGCCCCTGGAGCCGAAGGCGTACCCGACCAGCAGGACCAGGCCCAGGACGATCGCCGTCTCCGGGTAGAAGCTGACCCCCTTGAGCGCCCCGGCGAAGCCGAGCAGCCCCAGCGTGAGCCAGCCCGCCGTGACCACGACGGTGCGCGAGTAGAGCAGGGCGACCCCGAGGACGGTGGGCAGGTAGAAGCACCACTGCCAGCCGCTCATGATCGGGTCGGCCGAGCCGTGCACCGAGATGTCGATGAACAGGCCCGCCGTCGCGATCCGCCACGCGGTCAGCGGGGACCGGATCAGCAGCGCGTACGCGCCCGTGACGACCGCGAAGTACACGGGCCAGACGCCGTCCGGCTCGTGCAGGCGCACGTAGTCGGAACTGGCCACGATGGCGACGACGACGGCGTAGACCATGATCGCGGCGATGCCGTACCGCCGGAAGCGCACGGGAAGGGTCCCGAGTGCCGGCGTGTGGTCCCGCAGGGCCACGACCTGGAGCAAGGAGCGCATCACCAGCCGATGCTAGGTCGGCGGGCGGCGCCGGTCGTGCCGCTGCGGGGTGACATACCCCGGTATCACCCCGTACGGAGAGCCACAAGGCATTGCGGCACCCGATCACCAACCGGTAGGCAGTGGGGACAGAGGACGGGCGAACCACGCCGCCGTCCCGTGTTGAAAGATGGTGCGATGACCTCGCAGCACGATCCTGATCGCTGGTCCCGGCTGACGGCCGTGGCGGGCGAGGCCTTGGCCGCGGCCAAGGTCGGTGAGGACGCTGTCGCGGTCGACCTCGTCACCGGCTACCTCAGCGGTTCGCCGGAGGGCAACGAGGAGATCAGGGAACTCGTGCTGCTGCTGTTCTCCGAGTGCAGCGGCATGGTCGCGGCGCTCGGCTCGGGTGGGGCCACCCCGGTGAAGATGCAGGTCTTCGACGAGGACGGTCAGGAGGTCCCGATCGACGACGCGGACCCGCCCGTGCGGACCGCGATCCGGACGCTGCTGGCCGAGGTGCACGGCGACGAGGAAGCGGCCGCCGAGCAGATCGAGATCGCCCTCACGAACGGCGCTCCGCAGGAGTTGGCGACCGTCGTGCTGCAAGCGCTGCGGTGGACGGTGAAGCTGGCCGCGGAGTGCCAGACCCGTGACCTCGAAGTGCCGGACTGGATCACCACCTCGTTGGAGGAGTGATCCCTTTTTCCGGGGAAACGGGAAACCGAAAACCGTTGCTGTTCCCCATTGCCCGTTGACGCGAACGAGACAGCTTTTCCGATTCGCCCGAAACCGTTCCGGTCGTGCCCGCACCACTGCGCGCGCGACCGGTTCACACTCTTGACACGGGCTCTGGTCCAGACCATTGTCAGTCCCTGACCAGCCCCGACGCTCCTGATGTCGGACGTGGTCGCCCTGCACCCGCCACCTCCATTTCAGGGGGAACAATGAAACTCCGCCTCGGCGCGCTGCTCTGCCTCAGCGCGTTGGCACTCACCTCCGTGACGTCACCGACCGCTTCCGCGGCCGCGGGCGTCACCGCGACCTTCACCAAGACCAGCGACTGGGGAACGGGTTTCGAAGCCCGGTTCACCCTGGCCAACAACGGCGCGAGCGCCCTCTCGTCCTGGCGCATCGAGTTCGACATGCCTTCGGGCAGCGCGATCACCAGCCACTGGGACGCCGACCTCACCCGCTCCGGCGACCACTACGTGGCCGTCAACAAGAGCTGGAACGGCGCGGTGCCCGTCGGCGGCCAGGTGGGCTTCGGCCTGCTGGGCACCGGCCCCGGCTCCCCCGTCAACTGCACGGTCAACGGCGGTTCCTGCACCGGCGGCGGTGGCGGCGACACGACCCCGCCCAGCACCCCCACGGGCCTCTCCTCCACCGGCGCCACGGCGAACTCCGTGTCGCTGACCTGGAACGCGTCCAGTGACAACGTCGGCGTCACGGGCTACGACGTCTACCGCGACGGCTCGGTCGCCACGACCTCCACCGGCACGTCGGCCACGGTCGGCGGCCTGACCGGCGGCACCGCCTACACGTTCACCGTCAAGGCTCGCGACGCCGCGGGCAACACGTCCGGCGCCAGCAACCAGGTGTCCGTGACCACGCCGCCCGGTGGCGGCGACCCCGGTTCCGGCACCGCGGCCCCGTACCTCTACATGGGCTGGGGCGAACCGCCTAGCCCGAGCACGGTCATGCGCGAAACCGGCGTCAAGTGGTTCACCATGGCGTTCATCCTGTCCTCCGGCGGCTGCAACCCGGCGTGGGACGGCAGCCGACCGCTGTCCGGCAGCGCCGACGCCGCCGCCATCGCCGAGATCCGCGCCAACGGCGGCGACATCGTCCCGTCGTTCGGCGGCTGGAGCGGCAACAAGCTCGGCCCGAACTGCTCCACGCCCGAGGCGCTCGCGGGCGCCTACCAGCAGGTCATCAACGCCTACCGGCTGAAGGCGATCGACATCGACATCGAGAACTCCGACGAGTTCGAGAACGAGACCGTCCAGGACCGCATCCTCGGCGCGTTGAAGATCGTCAAGCAGAACAACCCCGGCATCAAGACCATCGTCACGTTCGGCACCACGACGTCCGGCCCGAACTACTACGGCGGACGGCTGATCGAGCGCGCGGCGGCGTTGCAGGCGAACATCGACGTCTTCACGATCATGCCGTTCGACTTCGGCAGCTCGAACGTCGAGAAGGACACGATCGCCGCGGCGACCGGCCTGAAGAACAAGCTGAGGACCGTGTTCGGCTGGTCCGACCCGGTGGCGTTCGGCCACGTCGGCATCTCCGGCATGAACGGCCTGTCCGACCAGCAGGAACTCACGTCGGTGTCGGCCTGGACCGCCATCCGCGACTGGTCGAGGTCGAACGGGCTCGGACGGCTCGCGTTCTGGTCCGTGAACCGCGACCGCCCCTGCCCCGACGGCGGGGTCAACGCGTCGTGCAGCGGCATCACCCAGAACGACTGGGACTTCACCCGCGTCAC
>DATMCA010000245.1:0-3167 GCA_035559015.1 Umezawaea sp.
CGCGTACTCGGCGACCCACCGCGCGGACCTCGCCGAGTTCGGCCTGCGCGGAGCGCTGCGCGACGGACGGCCCGCCGGGGTGTTCGAGTGGGCCGAGCGTGGCCGCACGTCCCGACTTGCGCACCGGCTCGTGCGTCCGCCCGCCGACCCCGAACTCGCCGAGCTGCTGCCCCGGCTGCGCACCACCACCCGCGAGCTGGAACAGGCCGGGGCGCAGGGGAAACCACTGGGGCGCCTGCGCCACCGGCAGGTCGAGCTGGAACGGCGCATCCGCCACCGCAGCCGACTGCCGCACGCCGACGTCACCGGACGGCCCGCCGAACCCGTGACCCCTCGCGAGCTGCGTGCGGTGCTCGGCGAGCGGGCGCTGGTCGAGTTCGTGAGGCTGGACGGGGCCGTGCTGGCGCTGACCCTGGTCGACGGACGACTGCGGCTGCACCCGCTGGGCGACGAGGCGGTCCTGGCCGGGCTGCTGGACCGGGTGCCGTTCGCGCTGCGGCAGCTCGGCCGGAGCGACGGGCTCGACCGGTCGCGGCTCCGCGCGGAAGCGTTGCTGCGCACCACGACCGCCAGGCTGGACACCGCGCTGCTGGCACCGCTGGGCGAACTGGGGGACCGGCCGCTGGTCGTGGTGCCGACCGGGGTGCTGCACAGCGTCCCGTGGTCGACCCTGCCCTCCTGCGTCGGCCGCCCGGTCGCCGTGTCGCCCTCCGCCACGCTGTGGCACGCGGCCGCGACCCGCTCGGGTGAACGGACGGGCGCGGTCGCCGTGGCGGGCGGTCCCGGCCTCGCCGGCGCCCGTGAGGAGGCGCTGGCGGTCGCGGCCGTCCACGGCGCGCAGGCGCTGGTCGACTCGGCGGCCACGGTCGACGCCGTGCTCGCGGCGTTGGCGACGGCGGACACCGTGCACCTGGCCGCCCACGGCACCCTGTCGGCGGACAACCCGCTGTTCTCCGCCGTGCGGCTGGACGACGGCCCGCTGCTCGCGCACGACGTGCAGGGGCTGGAACGGGTGCCCGACACCGTGCTGCTGGCCGCGTGCGACGTCGGCCGGTCGGTCGTGGTCGCGGGCCACGAACTGCTCGGGCTGAGCGCCACGTTCCTGGAACGGGGCACGACCGCGCTCATCGCACCGGTCGTGCCCGTGCCGGACGCCGAGACGACACCGCTGATGATCGCGGTGCACCGGCGGCTCGCGGCCGGGGCGCCACCCGCGGCGGCGCTGGCCGAGGCCCAGCGCGAGGTCGCCGCCGACGGACCGGCGAGCACCGCGGCGGCGGCCGCGTTCGTCTGCGTCGGAACGGGCTGAAACCCGTTCCCCCGCAACGTATCTCCGCGCGGCGTCCACGCATCGGACGGGGAAAGGAGCATTCCGGCCCGCGGAAGGACGAGCGCCATGTCGGACCCCAGGATCTATCACGCGCGAGCGGACGCCGGACGAGCCAGGCCGCTCGCCGAGACCGGGTCACCGTTCACCATCACCATCCGGTTCGGCGACGGGCTCACCGACGCGCAGCGGGGCGCGTTCGCCGCGGCCGCGGACCGCTGGGTCACGGTGATCGTCGGCGATCTGCCCGAGGTCACCGTCGACGGTGAGGTCACCCCGGCCGAGCTGCACGGGCACGCCCTCACCTCGTGACCCGGACGGGTGTCCTCGCTGTCCACCCCACCCCGACCCCGGTAGCCTGGCCGGGTCGACGGAGGTGGCGTGGACAACAGGGCCCTGCTCGAAGCGATCGCCCGTGGTGACGCCGCGGCGTGGGAGCGACTGGTCACCCACCACGAACGCCTGCTGTGGTCGGTCGCGCGCGGGTTCCGCCTGCCGGACGCCGAAACCGAGGACGTCGTGCAGACGACGTGGCTCAAGCTCCTGGAGAACGTCGACCGCATCAAGGACCCCGAACGCCTCGCGGGCTGGCTCGCCACGACCACGCGCAACGAGTGCCTGCAACGACTCCGCCGCGCCCGCCGCGAACGGGTCGACCTGGAACCCGACTCCGCCGCCGACCTCCCCGCCGCCGACCCCGCGGTCGACCACGGGCTGCTGCTCGCCGAACGCGACGCGGCCCTGTGGCGAGCCGTCGACAGGCTGCCCGAACAGTGCCGACAGCTCCTGCGGGTGCTCAGCACGTCGCCGGGACTCAGCTACGCCGAGGTCGCCACCCTGCTCGACATCCCGATCGGCAGCATCGGCCCGCGCCGCGGTCGCTGCTTCGCCCAACTGCACACCCTGGTACGCGACGACACCCTGCTGGGCCCCGACGGAACGGAGGACCAGTCGTGACCGACCCGCCGCACGAGAACGGCCCCCAGGAACTGGCGAGCGACCTGGTCGACGCGCTGGAGGCCGACCTGCGCAGGATCGCCGCCCTGGCCGACCCGCCGCCCGCCCGCGTCCACCACGCCGCCCTGGCCGCCTTCGCCACCAGGCGGATCGACGAGGAACTCGCCGAACTGGTGCGCGACTCCGACCTCGCCCCGGCGGGCGACCTGCGCGCCGAGGACGACGTGCGGCTGCTGTCGTTCGAACACCTCGGCGTGTCCGTCGAACTCCAGGTCCAGCACGGCCGCCGCACCTCGGTGCACGGCGTGGTGACCGGCGCGACCGGTGACGTCGTGCTCGAACTGCTCGGCGAACGCCTCACCGCGGGGATCGACGACGACGGCTGGTTCGCCCTGGCCGACGTCCCCGGCGGCACCGCCCGGCTCCACGTGACGGCGGTCGACGGCACCGCCGTGGTCACCGCCTGGTTCCACCTCTGAGGCTTCGTCCGTGTTGACTGAATGTTCGGTAATGTGGGGGGATGGCACGACCACCCTCCATCGACGACGCCGGACTGCTCGACGCGCTCATGGCGGTGTTCCGGGACAAGGGGTTCGACGGCACCGCGATCGGTGACCTGTCGGCCGCCTCGGGGTTGCAGCGCGCGAGCCTCTACCACCGGTACCCCGACGGCAAGGAGGGGATGGCGGAAGCCGTGCTCGCCGAGGTCGGGCGGCGATTCCAGTGGATCCTCCAGCCGATGGCGGAGGACGAGGACATCGCGAGGGGGATGGCCGAGACCGCTCGCCGGCTCGGCGACTTCTACGGCGCGGGCGCGTTGTCGTGCGTGCTGGACACGATGACGCTGGCCGGGACACCGCAGAAGATCCGGGACCAGGCGCGG
>DATMCA010000246.1:0-9816 GCA_035559015.1 Umezawaea sp.
TGGCATGGCCGGAGTACTCGGCGAGCCGCCGTTCATCCTCGGGTGGGACGTGTCCGGTGTCGTCGAGGAGGTCGGGTTCGGCGTCACGACGGTGAAGCCCGGCGACGAGGTGTACGGGATGCCGTGGTTCCCCCGCGCCGCCTCCGCCTACGCCGAGTACGTCACCGCGCCGTCCCGCCAGTTCGCGCTCAAGCCCGCGACCCTCTCCCACGTCGAGGCGGCCGCGCTGCCGCTGGCCGTGCTCACGGCGTGGCAGGCGCTGGTGGACACCGCGCACGTCGAGGCCGGTCAGCGGGTGCTGGTGCACGCCGCCGCGGGCGGTGTGGGGCACCTGGCGGTGCAGATCGCGAAGGCCAAGGGCGCGTACGTGATCGGGACGGCCAGCGCCGCGAAGCACGAGTTCCTCAGGTCCATCGGGGCCGACGAGGTCGTCGACTACCGGACGACCCGGTTCGAGGACGTCGTGTCCGACGTCGACGTGGTCATCGACCTGGTCGGCGGGGACAACGCGATCCGGTCGGTGGCGACGCTGAAGCCCGGCGGCCTGCTGGTGGCCGTCCCCAGCGGCTTGCTGGACGGCGTGGCCGAGGCGGCGGACAAGGCGGGGGTGCGGTCGACGCCGTTCCTCGTGGAGCCGGACGGCACCGCGCTGGCCGAGATCGCCGCGCTGGTGGACGCCGGGAGGATCCGCGTCGCGATCGAGGCCGTGCTGCCGCTCGCCGACGCGGGCAAGGCGCACGAACTGGGTGAGGCCGGGCGCAGCACCGGGAAGATCGTGCTGTCCGTGGTCGACTGAGCCTGCTCGGGACGGGCCGACCCGGCCCGTCCCGGCGGAAGTGCTAGCGGCGCCAGGAGGTGCGGCCGCGGACCTGGTCGCGGACCAGCATGGCGATCATCGCGATGCCGATGAGGACCAGGAACAGGTTCTCCGTGCGGCCGTGGTGGTTGCCGATGAGGAGGCCGAAGACGCCGACGGTGGAGGCCCAGCCCGCGATGCGGACGGCCTTCGGGAACGACCCGTGCCAACCCCACTCGGCGGACGGCTCGTCGTGGACGTCGACAGCCGGACGCTTGTCCAGCTCCGAAGACGAAGACACAGCTGCCACGACCTTCCTGATCCGGTGTTACGAGGAGATTTTCGCACACGGGGGCGCGCCGGGCCGGAGGTGGTGGCCTGTGTGACCGGGGTCGCGGCACCGGTCAACTTTCGTCGTCGGGCGAAGCGACCAACGTGCGCCGACAGGGCGGCCCGGATCTCGTACGTTGAGGGCGTGACTACCGTCGTGCAGCGGTTCCTGCCCGAGTTCGCCGGGTTCCGGGAGTGGCCGCTGGTCCACTTCCGGGACGTCGTCGAGCGGGTTCGGCGGGTGACGCCGTGGCGGATCGGCTGCGAGGTGTTCGGCCTCGCCTGGGTGCTGGCGCTCGACCTGCTGCCCGGCTGGCTCAGCGACCAGCACCCCGCCGGGTGGGAGCTGGCGGGGATGGCGGTGCTCTTCTCGGCGCTGTACCTGCTGCGGCTGGCCTTCCCCGCGTTCACGCTGCTGCTGGCGCTGCTCGTCGTGTTCGGCACGGACAACGGCGGCATCACGCTGATGGTGGTGGTCGCCTACGCCGCGGGCCACCGGATCGTGTCGTGGCAGCGGGCGCTGCTGACGGCCGTGCTCGGGCTCGCGCTGCACATGCTCCAGTGGGAGGGCGGGGTCCCCGGCCTCGGCGGGTTCTTCGGGTCGTTCGTGATGCTGACCGTCTACGGCATGGTCGTCGCCCTGCCGTTCCTGGTCGGGCGGTACATCGCCCAGCGCAACGCCCTCGTCGCCGCCCTCCAGGAGCGGGAGGAGCGGATGCGGCGGGAGCGGACGATGCTCACCAGGCAGGTCCGGCTGCGGGAGCGGAACCGGATCGCGCAGGACATGCACGACAGCCTCGGCCACCGGCTGAGCCTGATCTCCGTGCACGCCGGGGCGCTCGCGCTCGACGGCGAGCTGGGGGAGAAGCAGCGGGAGGCCGTGCAGGTGCTGCGCAGCGCCGCCCTGACGGGCATGGAGGAGCTGCGCGGGGTCATCGGCGTGCTGCGGCGCGACGACCCGCCGGAGGAGGACCTGGCGCGGCGGACCGTCGAGGCGATCGACGAGCTGGTCGACGGCGCCCGGCGGGCCGGGGTGCGGGTCAGCCTGGTGCGCGGCGGGGTGGCGTGCCCGCTGCCGTCGAAGGTGAGCCACGCGGCGTACCGGGTGGCGCAGGAGGGCCTCACCAACGCGAACAAGCACGCGCCGGGGGCGAGCGTGCAGGTGACGGTGAAGTACGAGCCGGACGCGCTGGTGGTGGAGGTGCGGAACAACCCGCCGCGGACCGGGTTCGTCGTCGGCGACCCCGGCGTCGGGCTGATCGGGCTGGGGGAGCGGGTGCGGGTGGCCGGGGGGCTGCTGCACGTGGGGCCGCTGCCCGCCGGGGGGTTCCGGATCGCGGCCGTGCTGCCGTACGAGGACACGACCGTGGCCGAGGAGCCCGACGACAGCCACGAGGTGCGGGTCGCCGAGATCGGCATGGTGCGCTCCGCGGTGCGCAAGTGGGCGGGCGTCGGGTCGATCGTCGCGGCCGGGCTGGTGGTGCTGGTCGTGGTCGGCGGTTACACGTGGATCGGCATCCAGCCGGTGACGAACGTGGTGCAGCGGTCCTTCTACGACTCGGTGTACCTCGGCCAGCCGGAGAACGAGGTGCGGGCCCACCTCAGGAGCGGGGGTTCCGCGGCCTCGATCGGGGACCTGCGCGACAAGTCGGCCCCCGAACCGCCCGGCGCGGTGTGCGAATACCGTCTCCAGGACGAGCAGACCTACACCTCGGGCGGTCAGCAGGTCCTGCGGTTCTGCTTCGCGGGCGGCAAGGTCGTCGAGAAGAACTCCCACATGCAGAGGATCTGAGTGAGCGTGATCCGGGTCTTGATCGCCGATGACGAACCGCTGATGAGGGCGGGTATCAAGGCCATCCTCGGCACCGCCGACGACATCGAGCTGGTCGCCGAGGCCGGTGACGGGCGCGAGGCGGTGCGGATCGCGCTGGAACGGCGGGTGGACGTGGCGGTGCTGGACATCCGGATGCCGCGGATGGACGGGCTGGCCGCGGCCCGCGAGCTGAAGTCGGTGGCGCCGTCCGTGCGGGTGGTGATGCTGACCACCTTCGGCGAGGACGACAACATCGTCCGGGCGCTGTCCGACGGGGCGGCCGGGTTCCTGCTGAAGGACTCGGCGCCGGAGGAGCTGCTGAGGGCCGTGCGCGCGGTCCACGCCGGCGAGGCGTACCTGTCGCCGATGGTCACCAGCCGGGTCGTCGGGATGGTGGCGCACGCCGGTCAGCCGCGCAGGCAGGAGGCGAAGCGCCAGGTCGAGGGGCTGACCGAGCGCGAGGTGGAGGTCCTGGCGCTGCTGGGCCTGGGGATGTCGAACGCCGACGTCGGGCAGCGGCTGCACATGAGCGAGGCGACGGTGAAGACGTACGTCAGCAGGCTGCTCGCGAAGCTCGGGCTGACGAACCGAGTGCAGGCCGCGCTGCTGGCCAGGGACGCCGGGCTGGCGGGCTGAGACGCGAAGAGGGCCGCCCCCGGTGGGGACGGCCCTCGTTCACGTGTTCGGGGTCAGGCGTGTGCGCGTCGACCGGTGACGAGTCGGTAGATGCCCAGCAGCACCAGCGAGCCGAGGATGGCCAGCAGCCACGTGCTCAGGTCGAAGAAGCTGTTGATGTCGCTGTTGAACAGCGCGCGGCCGATGAAGCCACCGAGGATGGCACCGACGATGCCGATCAGCATCGTGACGATGATGCCGCCGGGGTCCTTGCCCGGCATGATCGCCTTGGCAATGGCACCCGCGATAAGACCCAGGACGATCCAGCCCAAGATGCCCACGGGGGCTCTCCTTCCAGCGGGCCGCGATGGGCTTTTCCCCCGCGGCGTTCGAGGGAGGAGTGCCCTGGTTCTGATCGCCCCACTCCTGATTTATCATTCCGTTACCTGAGTACCGCCATGCGGTCTATCAGGTCGCTTCCGGAACAATGGACGGTGATGGACTCCTCCGCGAACTCCCCACGACCGGCGTCGCAGCTCAGCAAGGCCGCGCGCTCGGTGCTCATCCTCGGTTCGACCGGCTCGGTCGGCACCCAGGCGCTCGAAGTGATCGCCGCCAACCGCGACCGGTTCACCGTCGCGGGCATCGCGGCGGGAGGGGCCGACCCCGCCGCGCTGGCCCGCCAGGCGATCGAGTTCGGCGTCGGCGCGGTCGCCGTCTCGCGCGCCACGGCGGCGGAGGACGTCACCCTGGCCCTCTACGCCGAGGCGCAGCGCCGCGGCTACAGCAAGGGCGAGTTCCGGATGCCCCGCGTCTTCGCCGGGCCGTCCGCGGTGCTCGACCTCATCGACTCGACGCCCGCCGACGTGGTGCTCAACGCCATCACCGGCTCGCGCGGCCTGGAGCCGACGCTGCGCGCGCTGGGCACCGGCGCGCTGCTGGCCCTGGCGAACAAGGAGTCGCTGATCGCGGGCGGCTCCCTGGTGCTGGACGCGGCCAAGCCCGGCCAGCTCGTCTCCGTCGACTCCGAGCACTCCGCGCTCGCGCAGTGCCTGCGCGGCGGCCGGGCCGACGAGGTGGACCGGTTGGTCCTCACGGCGTCCGGCGGCCCTTTCCGCGGCCGCACGCGCGCCGAGCTGGCGGGCGTGACCTCGGCGGACGCGATGGCGCACCCGACGTGGGCGATGGGCCCGGTGATCACCATCAACTCGGCCACCCTGATCAACAAGGGGCTGGAGCTGATCGAGGCGCACCTGCTCTTCGGCATCCCCTACGACCGGATCGACGTGGTCGTGCACCCGCAGTCGGTCGTGCACTCCATGGTCGCGTTCACCGACGGCTCGACGTTGACGCAGGCCAGCCCGCCGGACATGAAGCTGCCCATCGCGCTCGGGCTCGGCTGGCCGGACCGCGTCCCCGGTGCCGCTCAGCGGTGTACTTTCGAAGTGCCGACGGCGTGGACGTTCGAGCCACTGGACGACGACACCTTCCCGGCGGTCGAACTGGCCCGGCACGCCGGTTCGACGGGCGGCTGCCTGCCCGCGGTGTACAACGCCGCGAACGAGGAGGCCGTGGACGTCTTCCTCGACGGCAACACGGCTTTCACCTCCATCGTGGACACTGTCTCGCGAGTGCTCGCCGAGGCGGATGGATGGGCGCACGAGCCCGCCGACGTCGCCGAGGTGCTGGCGGCCGAGGACTGGGCGCGCGCACGGGCACGAGAACTTGTGGCCACTTCGGTGGAGTCTGGAAGGGACTGAACGTGGTCGTCAACATCCTGGGCATCGTGTTGTTCGCGCTGCTCATCGGTATCTCGATCGCCCTGCACGAGTTCGGCCACCTGCTGACCGCCAAGGCGTTCGGCATGAAGGTGACGCGCTACTTCATCGGGTTCGGGCCGAAGATCTGGTCGTTCCGCAAGGGCGAGACCGAGTACGGCCTCAAGGCGATCCCGGCGGGCGGGTTCTGCGAGATCACCGGCATGACCGCGCTGGACGAGGTGCACCCCGACGACGCCCCGCGCGCCTTCTTCCGGCAGAAGACCTGGAAGCGCGTGGTGGTGCTCTCCGCCGGGTCGATCACCCACTTCATCGTGGGTTTCGTCGTGCTCTACGCGATGGCCGCGACGATGGGCCTGCCGAACCTCAAGAACGAGCCGATCATCGCGTCGGTCAGCGACTGCGTGCAGAGCGGTCCGACGACCGACGCGTGCGTCCCCGGTGCCCCGGCCCCCGCCAAGAGCGCGGGCCTCCAGCCGAACGACGAGATCGTCGCCGTCGCCGGCCAGGCCACGCCGACGTGGAAGGACCTGCTGGAGAAGACCCAGCAGCGCGGCGGGCCCACCGAGTTCACCGTCCTGCGGAACGGCCAGGAGCTCAAGGTCACGATGGACGTCCCCAAGGTCAAGCGGGACTACCGCAAGGCGGACGGCACCACGGAGACGCGCGAGGTCGGCGCCATCGGCGTCGGCTGGATGTCGAACTTCGAGTACAACCCGGTCACCGCGATCGGCGGCGCGACCGCGTTCACCGGCACCATGTTCGCGAACACCTGGGAAGGCCTCCTCAAGTTCCCGGAGAAGATCCCGGCCGTGATCAAGGCGATCGGCGGCGGCGAGCGCGACCTGGAGTCCCCGGTGAGCGTCGTCGGGGCCAGCAGGCTCGGCGGCGACGCGGCCGAACAGGGCCTTTGGCAGTTCTTCCTGCTGATGCTCGCCGGGTTGAACTTCTTCGTCGGGGTTTTCAACCTCCTGCCGCTACTTCCACTCGATGGTGGGCACATCGCGGTGAACCTCTACGAGCGGGTGCGAGACTGGCTGCGCGGGCTCCGCGGCAAGCCCGCCGGTGGACCCGTGAACTACATGCGGCTCCTTCCGCTCACCTATTTCGTCATCTTCATCGGTGGCGGTATCACGCTGTTGACCGTCACCGCCGACCTCGTCAACCCCATCAGACTTCCCCAGTGAGAGGTGCTATTCCATGAGTGACGGCGTAATGCTCGGTATGCCGGCATTGCCGCCGCCGGTGTTGTCCGATCGTCGAAAGACCCGGCAACTCATGGTGGGTTCGGTAGGCGTCGGCAGCGAGTTCCCGGTGTCGGTGCAGTCGATGACCACGACTCTGACCTCGGACGTCAACGCGACGTTGCAGCAGATCGCGGAACTGACCGCGTCCGGCTGCGACATCGTGCGCGTCGCGTGCCCTTCGCAGGACGACGCGGACGCGTTGCCCGCCATTGCGAAGAAGTCGCAGATCCCGGTCATCGCGGACATCCACTTCCAGCCGAAGTACGTCTTCGCGGCCATTGAGGCGGGCTGTGCGGCCGTTCGGGTGAATCCCGGAAACATCCGCAAGTTCGACGACCAGGTCAAGGAGATCGCGGCCGCCGCGAAGGACCACGGAACGCCGATCCGCATCGGCGTCAACGCGGGTTCGCTCGACCCCCGCCTCATGGCCAAGCACGGCAAGGCCACGCCCGAGGCGCTGGCCGAGTCGGCGCTGTGGGAGGCGTCGCTGTTCGCCGAGCACGACTTCCACGACATCAAGATCTCGGTCAAGCACAACGACCCGGTCGTGATGATCCGCGCTTACGAAATCCTCGCGGAGCAGTGCGACTACCCGCTGCACCTCGGCGTCACGGAAGCCGGTCCCGCTTTCCAGGGCACGATCAAGTCCGCCGTCGCCTTCGGCGCGCTGCTCCGCCAGGGAATCGGCGACACCATCCGCGTCTCCCTCTCGGCCCCTCCGGTGGAGGAGGTCAAGGTGGGCATCCAGATCCTCCAGTCGCTCAACCTGCGTCCGCGCAAGCTGGAGATCGTGTCGTGCCCTTCCTGCGGTCGCGCCCAGGTCGACGTCTACACGTTGGCCGAACAGGTGACCGCCGGGCTCGAAGGCATGGAGGTCCCGTTGCGCGTGGCCGTCATGGGCTGCGTCGTGAACGGCCCCGGTGAGGCCCGCGAAGCCGACCTGGGTGTCGCCTCCGGCAACGGCAAGGGCCAGATCTTCGTGAAGGGGAAGGTCATCAAGACCGTTCCCGAGCACCAGATCGTGGAAACCCTGATCGAGGAGGCCATGCGCCTCGCGGAGGACATGGAGCCCATCGAGGGTTCGGTGCCCGCCGTCAGCGTGAGCTGACCGCGAACCGGTCGATCCGGAATCGGCCACGCGCACCGTCGCGTGGCCGATTTCTTTTTCGGGTCGGCCGTCGACGAATTGCGCCGATCACCGGTTCGACGGTGATCGGGCCCGGTCGGACCGCCAGGACACACGACCGGGGGCGCGCGCGATCCACCGTTCATCTGGCAGGCTGGGAGACGTGCTCAGGTTGGCCGGTGCGCGGCTGTTGGACGGACGGGACTTGCCCGAGGTGCTCGGGCTGTTGGAGGCCGATCCCGTGGCCTCGTGCATGGTCGCCGCGCGCGTCGAAGTCGCGGGCCTGGACCCGTGGCGCCTCGGCGGCGAGGTGTGGGCGTGCGACCACCGGGCCCTGCGCGGCGCGCGGGTCGACGGCCTCTGCTTCGCGGGCCCCAACCTCATCCCGTTGAGGGGGAACCCCTCCGCCCTGCGCAGCTTCGCCGACCGGGCCAGGCGCCGGGGCCGCATGTGCTCGTCGCTCGTGGGTCCGGCCGAGCAGGTGCTGGGGCTGTGGCAGGAGTTGCAGCCCGACTGGGGGCCCGCGCGGGAGGTCCGCGACGACCAGCCCCTCATGGCGCTGGGCAAGGCGGCCGACGTCGCCACGGACCCGCTGGTGCGCCCCGTCCGGCCGGACGAGCTGGACAGGTACCTGCCCGCGGCCATCGCCATGTTCATCGAGGAGGTGGGCGTGGACCCGTGCGCCGAGGACGGCGGCACCAGCTACCGGGCCAGGGTCTCCGAGCTCATCGCGGGCGGTCGGGCGTTCGCCAGGTTCGAGCACGGCGAGGTCGTCTTCAAGGCCGAGATCGGCGCGCTCTCCAGCAAGGTGGGCCAGATCCAGGGCGTGTGGGTCCGGCCGGACCGGCGGGGGCAGGGCATCGGCACGGCGGCCACCGCCACGGTGGCGGACCGGTTGGTCCGGGGCCTCGGCCGCACCGCCAGCCTCTACGTGAACGGCTACAACGACGCCGCGCGGGCCGCGTACCGGCGAATCGGGTTCACCCAGGTGGGCCAGTACGCCACGGTGCTCTTCTGACGCGTTGCGGCATACTGCCGCCGTGCGGGTGAACCCTGAGTTGACCGTCGTGTTGAGCGCCCTGCTGGTCGTGACCGGTTGCGGGCTGTTCCAGTCGAGGCCTGGTCCCGACCAGATCACCTCGGACTTCCTGGCCCGCCTCTCCAGCGGTGACACGCAGGCCGCCGCGGCGCTGACCGACGATCCCGGTCAGGCCAAGGACCTCCTGGACAAGGTCCGCGCCGCGCTCAAGCCCGAGTCCCTGAACGTGAAGGTCGAGCAGGTCCGCAACGCCGCCGGTGAGGGCACCACGGCCGACGCGACCGTCACCTACGACTGGACGCTCGGCCACAACCACGTCTGGAACTACCAGAGCAAGGTCGAACTCCGCCGGGAGGACGACGACTGGAAGGTCCACTGGCTGCCGTCGCTGGTGCACCCGAAGTTGGCCGCGCAGCAGAGCCTCGCCCTCGCCGAGCTGACGCCGAACCTCGCGCCGGTCCTGGACCGGGACGGGGAACCGCTGCTGGCGCCCGTGCCGGTCGTGTCGGTCCTGCTCGACCGCAAGGAGGCGCCCGACCTGCCCGCGGTGACGGCCGCGCTGGCCACCGCGCTGACCCCGTTCGACAAGGCGATCACCCAGCAGTCGATCACCGACGGGGCGGCGAAGGTGCCCGACGGGCAGGTCTACCAGGTGGCGGCCCTGCGCGACGCGGACTACCAGGCGGTCAAGCCGCAGATCTACGACCTGCCGGGTGTCCGGTTCAGCACCCAGACCAGCCTCCTGCCGCCGGTGAAGAACTTCGGCTCGCAGATCCTCCCGGCCATCCGCAAGTCGGTGGAGGAGCAGGTCGCGGGCCGTTCCGGCTTCCGCGTGTACACCGTCGCGGCCGGTGGTGACAAGCTGGAAGGCCTGTACGAGAAGGCTTCCGAGCCCGCGCAGGCGGTGAAGTCCGCGCTGAGCAAGGCCGTCCAGGCCGCCGCGGAGGACGCCGTGGAACCGCTGAAGGAAC
Organism: Umezawaea sp.; assembly: GCA_035559015.1. Taxonomy (GTDB): domain Bacteria; phylum Actinomycetota; class Actinomycetes; order Mycobacteriales; family Pseudonocardiaceae; genus Umezawaea. The sequence goes on from DATMCA010000246.1 coordinate 9,716, forward strand.
CCGCCATGCTGGTGGCGATCCAGCCGTCGACCGGCGACATCCTCGCCGTGGCGCAGAACGAGCCCGCCGATGCGCAGGGCGCCATCGCCCTCACCGGCCAG
>DATMCA010000247.1:0-9845 GCA_035559015.1 Umezawaea sp.
CTCCCGATATTCCTTGACACCCACCCACCCCAGTCCTAGCGTCCGCTGAGAGAGCGCTCTCCGAAACTTCCTCGTAACACTCCCAGGGCCGTCCCGGGCGCAGCACGCCCGAGACGCCCCGCTCCCCCCTGCGAAAGGAGAGTCGTGGCACTCACGATTCGCCGTGCGCCCACTCGGTTGCGAGGCCTGTTCGCCGGCCTCGCGATCGCGGGCCTCACCGCGTCCGCTCTCTACGTCGGCTCGACGTCCGCCACCGCCGCCCCCGACCTCTTGTCCCAAGGCGCCACCGCCGCGGCCTCCTCCTCCGAGAACGGCGGGACCCTCGCCCCCGCCGCGGTGGACGGCAACGGCGGTACCCGCTGGTCCAGTGCCGCGCAGGACGGCCAGTGGCTCCGCGTCGACCTCGGGTCGACCTCCTCGATCAGCCAGATCACGCTGAACTGGGAGAACGCCTACGCCAGCTCGTACCGCCTCCAGACCTCCGCGAACGGCGCGGACGGCTGGACCACGCTCAAGACGGTGACCGGCGGCCGCGGTGGCGTCGAGACCCACGCCGTGTCGGGTTCGGGCCGGTACGTGCGGATCGAGGGGATCACCAGGGCTACGCAGTACGGCATCTCGCTCTGGGAGTTCCAGGTCTTCGGGACCCGCTCGGGCGCGCCGCCCACGACCACCCCGCCGACCGGGCCGATCGTGCGAGTCGCGGAGTTCCTCGCGTCCTGCCCGTTCAGCCACCGCCTGCCCGACGACCCGATCGTCGCCCCGCGCCTGCCCGGCGCGTCGCACATGCACGCGTTCTTCGGCAACACGTCGACCAACGCGAACAGCGACATCAACAGCCTGCTCGCCGCGAACAGCAACTGCTCCCCGGCCCTGGACCTGTCGTCGTACTGGATCCCGGACTTCTACAACAACAACCAGGTGGTCGTGCCCGACCCGCCGACGTTCTACTACCTCGGCGAGGGCGTGCGCGACGACGTGATCGCGCGGATCCAGCCGCTGCCGCTGGGCCTGCGGATCGTGGCGGGCAACTCCAAGGCGACCGCGCCGGACGAGACCACCATCTCCCGCTGGTCGTGCCTGCACGCCGGTCAGGTCAACCCGTCGAAGAACTTCGTGGAGTGCCCCGCGGGCACCGAGCTGGAGTCCTACTTGGACTTCCCGCAGTGCTGGAACGGCCGCGACCTCGACTCGGCGGACCACAAGAGCCACATGGCTTACCCGGTGAACGGCGACTGCCCGTCGACCCACCCGGTGCCGGTGCCGAAGCTGCGCCAGGTCGTCCGCTACCCGATCAGCGGCAACCCGGCCGGGTTCAGGCTCTCGTCGGGAGCGGGCTTCACCATGCACGGCGACTTCTTCAACGCCTGGCCCGAGGCCGAGATGCTGCGCCGCGTGCGCGACTGCATCAACCCCATCATCAAGTGCGGGGTCGACGGCCGACCCTGAGCCAGCCGTCCGTCCTGTTGCGACGATCAATGGAGATGTCATGCAACCACCCGCTCCCGGCGGCTCCCGACACCGCGGCCGGCTGGTCGCCGCGCTGACGGCGGTCGTGACCGCCTGCGCGGTAGCCGTTCCCCTCTTGTCGCCCAGCGCCGCCGCCGCGCCCGTCTGCGGCACGGCCAACGCCGCCCAGGGCAAGCCCGCCACCGCGTCCTCGGTCGAGGTCGGCAGCCCGTTCGTCGCTTCCTCGGCGGTGGACGGCGACAACGGCACGCGCTGGTCGAGCACGCCGGGTGACCCGCAGTGGCTGCGGGTCGACCTGGGCAGCACGCAGAACGTCTGCGGCGCCACGCTGAACTGGGAGGCCGCCTACGCGACGGCCTACCAGATCCAGGTGTCCGCCAACGGCACAGACGGGTGGACCTCGGTCTACTCGACGACGACCAGCACCGGTGGTGTCCAGAACGTCACCTTCACCGGCAGTGGTCGCTACATCCGCGTGTACACCACGGCCCGCGCCACGCAGTGGGGCGCGTCGCTGTGGGAGTTCGCGGTGCGCACCAGCACCGACACGGGCAACCCGCCCGACCCCGGCACGGACGTCCTGCTGTCCTACAAGAAGCCGGGTACCGCGTCGACCCAGCAGAACGACCCCAACTGCACGGGCTGCACGGTCGACAAGGCGTTCGACTTCGACCCGAGCACCAGGTGGGCGACCGCGACCGACGTCGGCTGGGTCGACCCCGGCTGGATCCAGGTCGACCTCGGCGCGACCGCGCAGATCAAGAAGGTCGTCCTCCAGTGGGACCCGGCGTACGGGAAGTCGTTCGAGGTCCAGGTGTCGCCCAACGGCACGGGCAACTGGACGCCGATCTACTCCACGACGACGGGCACCGGCTTCAAGCAGACGCTCACCGTCAACGGCAGCGGCAGGTTCGTGCGCATGTACGGCACCGGCCGCGGCTCGCCCTACGGCTACTCGCTCTGGGAGTTCCAGGTGTGGGGCACCGGCGGCGCGCCGAACCCGCAGCCGGTGATCCCGCCGGACCCGCGCAACCCGAAGCAGCTCGTGTGGTCCGACGAGTTCAACACCGGCAACGGCACCAAGCCGGACACGAACAAGTGGCGCCCGGAGGTCGGCACCGGCCAGAACGCCGAACTCCAGTACTACACGAACAACAACAACGCCTTCACCGACGGCGCGGGCAACCTCGTGCTGGAGGCGAGGCGTGAGGTCACGCCCGGTTCCGCCTGCCCGGTCGACCCGGTCAGCGGCAGCGGCACGTGCCAGTACACCTCGTCGCGGCTCATCACCCACGGCAAGGCCACCTGGACGTACGGCCGGGTCGAGGCGAACATCAAGGTGTCGGGCACCAAGGGCCTCTGGCCCGCGTTCTGGATGCTGGGCGCCAACATCCTGGACAACGGCACCCCGTGGCCGAACAGCGGCGAGATCGACATCATGGAGCACCTCGGCCGCGAACCCAACACCGCCTACCAGACCATCCACGGCCCGTCGTACTTCGGCGGCGGTGGCATCGGGCAGCAGTACGCGCTCCCCGGTGGCGCGGACTTCGCGAACGCGTTCCACAAGTTCGCGGTGGACTGGGACAGCAAGGGCATGAGGTTCTCCATCGACGACATCACCGTCATCACCATCGACAAGGCGACGGTGGAGGCGACGAGGGGTCCCTGGGTCTTCGACCGCCCGTTCTTCATCATCCTCAACAACGCGGTGGGCGGTGACTGGCCCGGTCCTCCGGACACCAGCACGGTCTTCCCGCAGCGCATGCTCGTCGACTACGTCCGCGTCTACCAGTAGGCGAGACCTGTCATGACCACCGCGCGGCTCCGGGTCCCGGTTCCCGGAGCCGCGCGGCGTCCATTCAGGACTGATTCCGCCACGAGGACCCGGTGCTTCCTTGAAGAACGGTATAAAGGCAGACGTGCCAGACCCACGCGCCACCCCAGCCCCGGTCACCCTGGAAGAGGTGGCGCGCGTAGCGGGCGTCTCCCGTGCGACGGTCTCGCGGGTGGTCAACGGCGTCTCCACGGTCGACGAGGAGTTGCGCGAACTCGTCACCCGCGCCATCGTCGCCACCGGCTACACCCCGAACCGGGCGGCGAGGTCGTTGGTCACCCGGCGAGCGGGCGCCATCGGCCTGGTCCTGCCCGACGAGGGCAGGATGCTCGGCGACCCGTACTTCGGCAGGGTGGTGAGCGGCGTCATGGACATCACCCAACCGCTCGGCGTGCAACTGGTCCTGACCAGCGCCGGTACCGGCACCCACCAGCAGGTCGTGGCCGACCTGCGCCAGGGCAGGCTGGACGGCGTCATCCTCATCCACACCCACGGCGCCGACCCGCTGCCGAAACTCCTGATAGACAACCACCTGCCGGTCGTCCTGGCCGCCAGACCGGTCCGCCCCATGCCCATCACCTACGTCGACGTCAACCAGTTGGCGGGCGCCTCGCTCGCCGCCCACCACCTCGCGGACCGCGGCTGCTACCGCGTGGCCACGATCACCGGCCCGGTCAGCACCACGGCGGCGCAGGACAGGTTGGCGGGTTTCCGCACCACCATGGCCGAACGCGGCTACCCGGACATCGTCGCCGTGGAAGCCGACTTCACCCACGAGGGCGGCGCCACGGCCATGGAGGAGCTGCTGGTGAGGTGCCCCGACGTCGACGGCATCTTCATCGCGTCGGACCTGATGGCCCACGGCGCACTACCGGTGCTCCGCAAGCACGGCCTGCACGTGCCCGACGACATCGCCGTGGTCGGCTTCGACGACAGCAGCCCGGCCCTCGCCTGCGACCCGCCGCTCACTACCGTGAGACAGCCGGTGGAGGAGATGGCAGCGGAAATGGCCAGACTCCTGCTGGGCCGCATCGACCGCCCGGACCGCCCGGTGAGCGCGGTCGTCTTCGAACCGACCTTGGTAGTCCGCCAGTCCGCCTGATCTCGGGAGTGGTCACCATGCTCCGCTTCACCCTTCTGGCCCTGTTTTTGCTGGCCGGCTGCTCGGCCCCGCCGCAGTCGCACGGGGAGCACGTTCATCCGAGCGCTCCTCCGCCGTCTAGTTCGGTTGCGGGAGGGTTCAGTGAGACCGATGCCGCTTATGTGCAGCTGGCGATTCCTCAGGATGAGACGGTGATGCCGGTTCTGGCCTTGGCGAAGGCTCGGGAGGGGGTGGATCCGGGGTTGGTGGCGTTGGTCGGGGAGGTGGAGGTGGGGCACCAGAAGGAGTTGGAGCGTTTGCGGGCGGCGTTGGCCGGTGCTGGGAGGGAGTACCTGAGCATGCATGAGGGGCATGACATGCCTGGGATGGTTACTGCGGATGAGTTGGCCGGGTTGACGGCTTTGAGTGGGCCGGCTTTTGATGCGCAGCTGAGGGTGTTGTTGCGGGCGCATTTTGAGGAGTCGGTGACCGTGGCGAAGTCGGAGTTGGCTGCGGGGAGTAGTGCTGAGGTGCTGGAGGTTACGCGGGGGATTGAGAGTAGTCGGGGATCTTATCTGGCTCGGTTGGGTTGAGAGCTTGGTCGCGTTGGGTGGTGGTCGATTTGACTTGGGGCCCCTTCTTTTGGCCCTAGTGCCCGGCCTGCAACAAAAGTGGGTCGGAGAGCTTTAGTCGTGTCCGATTTTACTTGGGGGATTTGCCCCTTAAAATTGCGGATCGGGCAGGGCTTTCGGGCACTGCCTTTTCGCCCGATCAAGGGGTAAATCTAGGGGCCCCAAGTCAAATCGGACACATCCCGCTGGAACCCCCATCCACCGCGAGACCCCGCTGGAACCTCCATCCGCCGGGAGAACAAAGGGGGCGCCACCATAAAGGCAGCGCCCCCTCACCTCACCTCACCTCACCTCACCTCACCTCACCACTCCAACGACCCACCATTCTGATACTCGATAACCCGAGTCTCGAAGAAGTTCTTCTCCTTCTTCAAATCCATCATCTCCGACATCCAAGGAAACGGGTTCTCCGCAGGAGGGAACACCGCCTCCAACCCCAACTGCGCACACCGCCGGTTGGTGATGAAGTGCATGTACTCCTCACACAACTCGGCGTTCAACCCCAACAACCCCCGAGGCATCGTGTCCCGCCCATAAGCGATCTCCAGTTCGCACCCCTCAACCAACATCACCCGAATCTCCTCCTGGAACTTCTCCGTCCAAAGATGAGGATTCTCGATCTTGATCTGGTTGATGGCGTCGATCCCGAAGTTCAGGTGGATCGACTCGTCCCGCAGGATGTACTGGTACTGCTCCGCGATCCCCACCATCTTGTTCCGCCGCCCCAACGACAGGATCTGCGCGAACCCGGTGTAGAACCACATCCCCTCGAACACCACGTAGAACGCCACCAGATCCCGCAGAAAAGCCTGATCCTTCTCCGGCGTACCGGTGGAGAACGACGGATCCTCCAGGTGCTGCGTGTACTTCAACGCCCAAGCGGCCTTGTCCGTGATCGACGGGATCTCCCGGTACATGTTGAACAGCTCGCCGTCGTCCAACCCCAACGACTCGCAGATGTACTGGAACGTGTGCGTGTGAACGGCTTCCTCGAACGCCTGCCGCAACAGGTACTGCCGGCACTCGGGATTCGTCAGGTGCCGGTACACCGCGAGCACGATGTTGTTGGCCACCAACGACTCCGAGGTGGCGAAGAAGCCGAGGTTCCGCTTGATCGCGCGCCGCTCGTCCTCCGTCAGCCCGTCCGCCGACTTCCACAGGGAGATGTCGGCCTGCATGGAGACCTCGGTGGGCATCCAGGCGTTGTTGCAACCCGCCAGGTACTTCTCCCACGCCCAGTGGTACTTCAACGGCAGCAGTTGGTTCACGTCGGCACGGCAGTTGATCATCGCCTTGTCGTCGACACTCACCCTGGCCGCGCCTACCTCGATGGGACCGGCACTCGCGAACATGTCCGCACTCACTGGCACGCCTCACAGTCGGGATCGATGATCGAGCAAACGGCCGCACCCTCGGATTCCACGATCACGGGTGCGGTGGCCACGGGCGCGCTGACGGGCGAGACGGCGTTGAGCTTCCCGTCCGTGCCCCGCAACGTCGACTTCTCCACGTGGGTGGCGCTCTGGGAGCGCAGGTAGTACGTGGTCTTCAAGCCGCGCAGCCAAGCCAACTGGTACAGCTCGTCCAACTTCCGCCCGCTGGGCTGGTCGATGTACAGGTTCAGCGACTGCGCCTGGTCGATCCACTTCTGCCGCCGGGCCCCGGCCTCGATCAGCCACTTCGAGTCCAACTCGAAAGCCGTGGCGTACAACGCCTTCACCTCCGCCGGGATCCGCTCGATCGGCGACAGGCTCCCGTCGTAGTACTTGAGGTCGCTCACCATGACCTCGTCCCACAGCCCGCGAGCCTTCAGGTCGCGGATCAGGTCCGGGTTCACCACGGTGAAGTCGCCGGACATGTTCGACTTCACGTACAGGTTCCGGTACAGCGGCTCGATCGACTGGTTCACGCCGCAGATGTTCGCGATCGTCGCCGTAGGCGCGATGGCCATCACGTTCGAGTTCCGCATCCCGACCGCGCGCACCCGGTCCCGCACCGGCGCCCAGTCCAGGGTGGACGACCGGTCCAGCTCCAGGTCGGCACCACGGGTGTCGGCCAGCAGCGAGATCGAGTCGAACGGGAGGATCCCCTGCGACCACAGCGATCCCTCGTACGACTCGTACGCCCCGCGCTCGGCCGCCAGGTCCGCCGACGCCGAGATGGCGTAGTAGCTGATCTCCTCCATGCTCCGGTCCGCGAACTCCACGGCCGCGTCGGACCCCATCGCGATCCGCTGCGCGAACAGCGCGTCCTGGAACCCCATCAGCCCCAGGCCGACCGGCCGGTGCCGCATGTTCGCGCGCCGGGCCTCCGGGATCGTGTAGTAGTTCACGTCGATCACGTTGTCGAGCATCCGCACGGCGGTCCGCACGGTCTTCTCCAGCCGCGCGCTGTCGATCCCGTCGGGACCGGTGTGCCGGGCCAGGTTCACCGACCCGAGGTTGCACACCGCGACCTCTTCGAGGTTGGTGTTCAACGTGATCTCGGTGCACAGGTTGGACGAGTGCACGACGCCGGAGTGCTGCTGCGGCGAGCGCAGGTTGCACGGGTCCTTGAACGTGATCCACGGGTGCCCGGTCTCGAACAGCATGGTCAGCATCCGCCGCCACATGTCCGCGGCCTTCAACCGGCGGAACACCTTGACCTCGCCGCGGTCCGCCGCCGCCTCGTACGCGCGGTACCGCGCGGCGAACGCGTCGCCGAACAGGTCGTGCAGGTCCGGCACCTCGTCGGGGGAGAACAGCGTCCAGTCGCCACCCGCGCGGACCCGGCGCATGAACTCGTCCGGCACCCAGTTCGCCGTGTTCATGTCGTGCGTGCGACGGCGCTCGTCACCGGTGTTCTTGCGCAGGTCGAGGAACTCCTCGACGTCGATGTGCCACGTCTCCAGGTACGCGCACACCGCGCCCTTGCGCTTGCCGCCCTGGTTCACCGCGACGGCGGTGTCGTTGGCGATCTTCAGGAACGGCACGACGCCCTGAGACTTGCCGTTGGTGCCCTTGATGTGGGCGCCGATCCCGCGGACCGGGGTCCAGTCGTTGCCGAGGCCGCCGGCGAACTTCGACAGCAGGGCGTTGTTGCTGATCCCGTGGAAGATGCCCTGGAGGTCGTCGTCCACCGTCGTCAGGAAGCACGACGACAGCTGCGGTCGCGTGGTCCCGGCGTTGAACAGCGTGGGCGTGGAGCACATGAAGTCGAACGACGACAGCAGCTCGTAGAACTCGATCGCCCGCGCCTCGCGGTCGTCCTCGCGCAGGGCGAGACCCATCGCCACGCGCATGAAGAACGCCTGCGGCAGCTCGTAGCGGTTCTCGTCGCTGTGCAGGAAGTACCGGTCGTGCAGGACCTGCATGCCGAGGAACTGGAACGCCAGGTCGCGGTCGGGAAGCAGGGCCGCGCCGAGCCGGGCCAGGTCGAACTCCTCCAGCCGCGGGTCGAGCTGACCCAGCTCCACGCCCCGCCGCACGAAGTCGGCGAAGTAGTCGGGGTAGCGCACGGACATCTCGGCGTGGTTGGCCTCGTCGTCCTTGCCCGCCAGGAAGGTCAGGGCCTCCCGCCGCAGCTTGTCCAGCAGCAGGCGAGCGCTGACCAGCGAGTAGTCCGGGTCGACCTCGACCATCGTGCGAGCGGACATGACCGGCGCGACGGCCAGTTCGGCGCGGCTGATGCCGTCGTAGAGGTTGCGGCGAGTCTCGGCCAGCACGGCGTCGGCCGAGGTCGCGGGTAGTCCGGCGCAGGCCTCGGCGATCACCAGCGCGAGCCGGTCGTCGTCGAGCGGCTCGACCCGGCCGTCCGGGTACCTCACCGTCAGGGACGGCTTCACGACGGCGGCGGGCTCGACCGTGCGGGCCTTCGCGTGCTCCTCGCGGTACAGCACGTAGGCGCGGGCGACCCCGTGGTGCCCGTCGCGCATCAGCACCAGTTCGACCTGGTCCTGGATCTGCTCGATGTGCACACCGCGGTCGGGCCCGGCCTGGCGGCGCAGCTTCTCCTCGACCTGGCGGGTGATCTCCGCGACCAGCTCGCGCACCCGCTGCGACCCGGCCTTCTCCGCGCCCTCGACGGCGTGGAACGCCTTCGCCACGGCGGTGGCGATCTTGGTCGAGTCGAACGGGGACACCGTTCCGTCTCGGCTGATCACCGGGACTTGAACGGGTGTTTCACTCAGGGACATGACTCTCCACAGATGATCGGGGGCGAGCGGGATCGCCCGGCGAGCAGCGCTCGACGGTCGGGGAACGGGGGTGCGTGGAGGGTCAGCCGTCCGGGCTGGAGTGCGACTTCACGGCTCTCTCCTCGCGAGCTCGGTGGACACCCGGCGAACCGACGGGGGAGCGACGCGAGGCAGCACGGCACCTGGGGCCGTGGAGCGTCCGCGTGCGCCCTCCCTCGGGGCGCCGGGCAGTGCGCGCAGGCCGCGCGCACGCTGGTGGCAGGTCTTCGGACTCGCGGGCACTCCGGCTCTCGCCGGCGGACCTACTGGCCGTCGCTTCCCGGACTCGCGTCCAGTGCTTCGTTGACGGCGGTCGTTCCCGCTCACCGCTGCGGGGCAGCTCCGGATTCGCACCGGATTCCCTCTTGCCTCACCCGCGGCTGAACCGGGGGTGAACCATCAGCGCGTCGGATACTACATGTGGGGGTGGGGCTCGCCGCACGGCCCAACATGGTCTCTGTTGCAAGTTTCATGCGATACGGTGAAAGCCGGGGTGATCAGCGAGCGGGGGTGCGGCGGATGGGTGACGGTGATCGAGTGGACCCGCGTGTCGCCGCCGCCGCCGGGGCCGCGGGAGCCCTCGCCCTGGTGTCGTTGGCCGTCGGCGCGACC
>DATMCA010000248.1:0-9017 GCA_035559015.1 Umezawaea sp.
CCGGACCGGCTCCTGGCGGGCGGGCTTGCGCTGCTCCGACACGACCCGCTCGATGAGTTCCGTGCGCTCGACGGCGGCTTCCGGAACGACCTTCTTGACCGTCGGCTTGCTCGGTCCGGCAGTGATGCCGCGGACCCGCTCGTTGCTCTCGGTGCTGATGATCTGGCGATCGCCGATCGCCATGAGTCTCGACTGGTCGGACAGCGACCGCATCCGCGTCGACTCGGCGCGCAACGCGACCCTCTCGACCAGCACCTCCCCGCCCAGCAGGGCTTGCAGGTTCTCCCGCAGGGCCCGGAGTTCGTCCCTCAACGCGTCCAGGTCGTCCCTGGACTCCTCCTGGATGCGCTTGCGCGACTCGGCTTCGATCTCCAGCTCGTACTCGCGGCGAGCGGCTACCTCACGCTCAAGCTCGAGTTCGTACACCGACTGGAGGTCGGCCACCTCGTCCTCGCGGTCCGCCACCTGCCGCCGGTACCTGGCGGCCAGGAACGCTCCCACGAGAGCCGCCCACAGCGCGGACACCACCGCCAGCCGCAGCCCACGGGCGTCGTCGCTCAGCACCAGCAGCGCGGCGGCCGCAAGGGCCAGCGCCATCGCCGCTACGAGGAGCAGTCGCCCGGTGCCACGCCCGCGATCTTGTTGCTCGTCGCTCGGCGACGCGCCTCGGCCGGTCATGGCCCATACGGTACCTGGGAGTTATGGGACTGAGACCAATCTTGTCGTATCTAACTGTCCAGCCGAGTAGACCGCGGCGTCTTGCAGCAGTACTCCAGCCACAGCGCCGAAGCGATCAGCAGGGCCGCGCACACGATGCCCACGATAGCGCTGACCATGTCGTTCGCGGCCGCTTCGAACTCCCCGCGCACCGGCAGGACGTAGATGAGGACCCCCGCCCAACCACCCAGCATGATCGCTCCCAAAAGTGAGGAAGCTTTCGCCAGAGCGACCGCACGGGCCGCTGTGAGCGGCTCCACGGGCTTCGCGCCGGGCTTGCGGAGGATCCGCGCCCTCAGGGAGAACCCGAGGACCAGGTCGACCGCGGCGATCACGAGGAGCGTCAGCCCCGCCAACTTTGGCAACGCCGCCAAGGAGCTGTAGGCGAGACGGAGTAGTAGGTGCGCCAGCAGCCCGGCAATGAGCCCGGCCGCCAGCAGATCACGGGCCTTGGTGAACCTCACGCGTCCATCCTGGCATTTCGACCGCGCGGGGGAAGCTCAGAACCGGCCCGGACGGGTTCTTCGAGTCCCGGAAGGCGATCCGGCGAGCCGGGAACGCCACCTCCACGCACTCGTTCCCACCACCGCCGCTGTAGCTGGACTTGCGCCAGGTCAGCTCACTCATGAACACCGGCCGCGACCAGGAGCGAGGTCAGCGACGCGACCGGGAACACCAGAACAGGGCCCTCGGGGTTCTTCGAGTCCCGGACCGCCACCCGCGCGGGCGGGAAGGCCAGTTCGACGCACTCACTCCCGCCGCCACCGCTGTACGTCGACTTGCGCCACACCAACTCGGACATCCGCGCCTCCCCGTCGCTACATGCCGTTGGCCACCTCCGCGATCAGCTCAGCCGATTCGGAGTGGCTCAGCGCCACCCGTTGAAGGGCGGCGAAGTTCAGCGTATAGGGCTCACGCCCCTTGGGAGACTCGATATATCGCCCTCCGTTCAAGTGGTCCAGGTAGACGACATCGTCGAAGTGCTCCTCGGCGAACGACAAGATGTTGAACGGGAAACCATGTGCCGGATAGGCGCCTGCCGACGAGGGGATCACCTGGAGCGCCACATGGCCCAACTCACCCACCTTCAGCAGATGAAGCAACTGGTCCTTCATGACGGTCGATCCGCCAACCGGTTGACGAAGCATCCCTTCGCCGATGATTGCATGCACACTCAAAGGATTGTTGTCGTCGAACAACCTATTTTGACGCTTGATTCGCGCCTCTACCTGGCTGAACGCCTTCTGTTCCGTTGGCCGTGGGACAAATGCCTTTGCGAGCGCGAGTGCGTACTGGCGGGTCTGCAACAGGCCGGGCATCAGGTCGGTCTTGAAGGTCCTGACCAGGATCGCCCCCGACTCCAAGGCCAGGTAGTCGCGTACGGCGTCCATTACGACGTCTGGCGGAAGCTCTTCCCACCAGCCCGGCACGAGGGCGCGTTCGGCGGCCTCGTACACGAGCGTGCGTTCCTTCTCGGGTACGTCGTAGATGAGACCGAGTGCCATCACGTCGGCGGGCTTGATCGGGTGGTGGGCGTTCTCGATCTTGCTCAGCTTCGCCTGCGAGAAGCCCGCGGCCCGGCAGACGTCCGCGCCGCTACGACCAGTTTCCCAGCGCCACGCCGCAAGACTGCGGGCCACAAGTCTTTCCCGCACATTCGGCTTGTACGTGCTCATGGCGGAAATTGTAGGGACGAATTGCCTTATTCGCCAATTTTTGTTTCGCGAATATTCAACGAAAGGTCGTCACGCTTGCGCACGCCTTCGGCGCTGTAGTCCAGTTCGGCGATCGGCCCGAATCCCGGCAATACCGCATCGGGTGACACATCAAGCCAGGGAATCAACACAGTGGCACGTTCGTGCGCGCCCGGATGGGGCAATAGCAACTCCGGATCACTCGAAAGGACGCCGTCCACCGTGACCACGTCGACGTCCAGTGTCCGAGGACCCCAGTGCTGGTCGCGCACGCGGTGAGCGGCCCGTTCGAGTGACTGGCCGCGGCGCAGCCAACCCCACTCGTCGACCTCGGGGGACTCCACGACCAGCACCGCGTTGAGGAAGTCGGCCTGGTCGAGCACCCCCCACGGGGCCGTCTCATACACCGGCGAGACGGCGACCAGGACGTCCGCGAAGCCGTCGACGGCCGACTGGAGGTGCGCGAGCCGGTCGCCGAGGTTCGACCCGATCGACAGCACGGCCCTAGTCACGCCGACTCCTGCGGATGGTCACCGAGACGTCCGCGAAGGTCAGCGGGATCGGCGCGGACGGCTTGTGGACCGTGACCTCGACGGCGTGCAACCGCTGGTCGGTCATCACCTCGTCGGCGATCCGGCCGGCGACGGACTCGATCAGGTCGTACGGCTTCCCCGCGACGATGGCGGCGGCGCTCTCGGCCAGTTCGCCGTAGTGCAGGGTCTCCACCAGGTCGTCCGTGGCGGCGGCACGGCTCAGGTCGAGCCACGCGGTGATGTCGACCAGGAAGTCCTGGCCGTCGCGCTTCTCGTGCTCGAAGACGCCGTGGTGGCCGCGCACGCGCAGGCCCGTGAGCGTGATCCGGTCGGTCATCCCCGCCTCCAGGCGCGAGCCACGGCGACGGCGTCCAGCGTCTTCTCCACGTCGTGCACGCGCACGCCCCAGACGCCCTTGAACGCCGACAGGGCCGAGACGGCGGCGGTGGCGTCCTCCCGGCCGTCCGGCTCGCGACCGCCCAGCAGCGAGCCGAGGAAGCGCTTGCGGGACGCGCCGATCAGCACCGGGAAGCCCAGCGCCAGCAGCTCGTCCAGGCCGTGCAGGAGCTGCCAGTTGTGCTCGGCGCGCTTCGCGAAGCCGAGACCGGGGTCGAGGATGATGTCGTCCTGCCGCACGCCCGCCGCCAGCGCGGCGTCCACGCGGGCCAGCAGCTCGTCGCGGACCTCAGCGACCACGTCGGCGTAGGTGGCCAGCGAGTCCATCTCGCGGCTCAGACCACGCCAGTGCATGAGGACCAGGGGCACACCGCTCTCGGCGGCCACCTTCGCCATGTTCGGGTCGGCGAGGCCGCCGGAGACGTCGTTGATGATCGTCGCGCCCGCCTCGACCGCCGCCAGGGCGACCTCGGCGCGGGTCGTGTCCACGCTCACCGGCACGCCCTCCGCGACCAGCGAGCTGATCACCGGGGTCACGCGGGCCGACTCGACGGACGCGGCCACGCGGTCCGCGCCGGGACGGGTCGACTCGCCGCCGACGTCCACGAGGTCCGCGCCGCGCCGGTGCATGGCGACGCCGTGCGAGACGGCGTGGTCGTGGTCGAGGTACCGGCCGCCATCGGAGAACGAGTCCGGGGTGACGTTGAGGACGCCCATCACGACGCAGTGCCCCGGCTCGGGCACGCTCACCTGAGGCGCCCGTTGATCAGGCTGATCGCCTCGGAGCGCGAGGACGCGGAACTCCGCAGAACCCCCCGCACCGCCGACGTCGTCGTGCGCGAACCGGGCTTGCGGACGCCGCGCATGCCCATGCACAGGTGCTCGGCCTCCACGACGACGATCACGCCGCGCGGTTCGAGCCTGCGCACCAGGGCGTCGGCGACCTGCGAGGTCAGCCGCTCCTGGACCTGGGGGCGCTTGGCGTACAGGTCGACCAGCCGGGCCAGCTTCGACAGGCCGGTGACCCGGCCCTGCTCGTTCGGGATGTAGCCGACGTGGGCCACGCCGTGGAACGGCAGCAGGTGGTGCTCGCAGAAGCTGTACATCGGGATGTCCGTGACCAGGACGAGTTCCTCGTGGCTCTCGTCGAAGGTCTTCGCCAGCACGCTGTCCGGCTCGGTGTACAGCCCGGCGAAGAGCTCGCGGTAGGCACGGGCCACGCGGCCGGGCGTGTCGCGGAGGCCTTCGCGTTCCGGGTCCTCACCGCAGGCGATCAGCAGTTCGCGGACGGCGTTCTCCGCGCGGGCGAAGTCGAAGACGCGCCGCGCGGAGACGCCGGCCTCCCCATTGCTGGAGAGGCCGGCGTCGTCTTCGAGGTCGATCTCGGTCACTTGCGGTTGTCCGGGTCGGTGTCGAACGACCGCTTGCCCGCCTCGGCTTCCGCCTGCTGCTCGGTCGGGGTCGGCGCCCAACCGGACGGCTGGCCACCGGGGACCGTCGCCGGGGTCCAGCCGGGGGGCGCGCCGTAGTTCGGCGGGCCCGACTGGTTGACCGGCTGCGGCTGGTACCCGTTCGGGGTCCCGCCGTTCGGCACTACGGGCGGCGGGTCCTGCGGGCGGTCGCCACCGAGCGGCGGCGGCTCCTCGTCGAGGGTGTCCTCGACGACGGGCGGCCACGGCTCGCCGCGTTCCTTGGCCAGCTCGCCGGGGGTCTTGACCGGCGGGATGTCCGACGGCGTGCGGTCACCGAAGTCGTTGAACTGGGTGATCCGCGGCCGCTTCTCGACCCGTGCGAAGACCCGCTCCAGGTCCTTCTGGTGCAGGGTCTCCTTCTCGATGAGTTCGAGCGTGAGGTCGTCCAGCACGTCGCGATAGGTGTTGAGCACCTCGTACGCCTCGGTGTGGGCGGCCTCGATGAGCTTGCGGACTTCCTCGTCGATCTCGTGCGCGACTTCGAGCGAGTAGTCGGACTGGCGTCCGGCCGTGCGGCCGAGGAAGGGCTCGCCCTGCTCCTGGCCGTACTTCACGGCGCCGAGCTTCGCGCTCATCCCGTACTCGGTGACCATCGCGCGGGCGATCTTGGTCGCCTGCTCGATGTCGTTCGAGGCGCCCGTGGTCGGCTCGTGGAAGACCAGCTCCTCGGCGGACCTGCCGCCGAGCGCGAACACCAGCCGGGCGATCATCTCGGACCTGGTCATCAGGTCCTTGTCCTCCTCGGGCACGGAGAGGGTGTGACCACCCGTCCGGCCGCGGGCGAGGATCGTGACCTTGTAGACCGGGTCGATGTCCGGCATGGCCCACGCGGCCAGGGCGTGCCCGGCCTCGTGGTACGCGGTGATCTTCTTCTCCTTCTCGGAGATGATCCGGCTCTTGCGGGCCGGACCGCCGATCACGCGGTCCACCGACTCCTCCAGCTCGACGCTGCTGATGACCGTGCCGTTCTTGCGCGCGGTCAGCAGGGCGGCCTCGTTGATGACGTTGGCCAGGTCGGCGCCGGAGAACCCGACGGTCCGCTTGGCGAGCCCGTCCAGGTCGGCCTCGTCCGTCAACGGCTTGCCCTTGGCGTGCACGCGCAGGATCTGCTTGCGGCCCTTCAGGTCCGGTGCGGACACCGGGATCTGCCGGTCGAAGCGACCGGGGCGCAGCAGGGCCGGGTCGAGGATGTCCGGCCGGTTCGTCGCCGCGATCAGGATGATCCCGCCGCGCGAGTCGAAGCCGTCCATCTCCACCAGCAGCTGGTTGAGGGTCTGCTCGCGCTCGTCGTGGCCGCCGCCCATGCCCGCACCGCGGTGCCGGCCGACGGCGTCGATCTCGTCCACGAAGATGATGCAGGGCGCGTTGGCCTTGGCCTGCTCGAAGAGGTCGCGGACGCGCGAGGCGCCGACGCCGACGAACATCTCGACGAAGTCCGAACCCGAGATGGAGTAGAACGGCACACCCGCCTCACCCGCGACGGCGCGGGCGAGCAGGGTCTTGCCGGTTCCGGGAGGGCCGTAGAGCAGAACGCCCTTCGGGATCTTCGCGCCGAGTGCCTGGTAGCGACCGGGGTTCTGGAGGAAGTCCTTGATCTCCTCCAGCTCCTCGACGGCCTCTTCGGCTCCGGCGACGTCACCGAACGTCGTCTTCGGCATGTCCTTGGACAACTGCTTGGCCTTGGACTTGCCGAAGTTCATGACGCGGTTGCCGCCACCCTGGGCGTTGTTCATCATCCACATCAGCAGCAGCAGCAAGAGCCCGAGCGGCACCAGGTAGATCAGCACCTGCATCAGGAAGGATTCCTGGCTGACCTTCGTCTCCAGGACGGGCTTGTTCGGCGCCGTGTCCAGGATCGTGAAGATCTCGTCCGTGGACGAGGCCGGGAACTGCGTGATCAGCCGGTCGTGGCCAGCGAAGTTCGAGCCGGGGTTCAAGGTCAGCTTGAGCCGCTGCTCCTTGTCCTCCAGCGTGACTTCCTTGACCTTCCCGTCACGCACGACTTGCAGCGCTTCGGACGTCTTGACCGGGGTATACCCCCTGGTGTCGTCGAAGAGCATGGTGAAGATGAAATAGAACATCAACACCGCCGCGATCCACAGCAGCGGGTTGCGAAGCAGGCGCTTGCGGTCCATTCACTTACGGCCGTCGGGCGGCCTCGACCCTCCCTGACTTGCATGTCGGGTGATGGGGGCCCCACCTCTCCCGTCGACGGGCACTGACGGGTACACCCGTCGGGCCAGCCTACCGCCCGTCGGCCCGACCCGGCCGATCCACGGGGGATGCGGGCGGGAACGAGGAGCCGGGCGGCACTGTGCGGACAACGGACGAACCAGGCAGCGGGTTCCCCGCCGTGACTGCCGACACGGATTCCGGGTGCTCCGGGTTCACCAAATGAGAAAACGTGAGGAATACTCGGGCATCTTGCGCAGCAACTTGCTGGGCCGAACGGCCCAATCTTGCGGATGTTCGCGCTGGATGGCCGAAACTGGTCGTGAACTTCGGGGACCCGCAGCCCGTAACACTCGATAGGGGTACCGCGTTACTTACAGGTAGCTACCTGTATCGGTCCACCCGAGTGACAGGGGCGACGGGCCTCCACCCTGCCAGCCGAACACGCGTCATCCTCAGAACCACGGAGAGTTTTCCATCGCCCGACCGGGTGAATACTGAACCGAAGGTACCCACGGTATGTCATCGCGCAACCAGCCCACCACCAGCCTGCTCCGTCGAATCGCCCTCCCCGTGGGGGCGCTGATCGGCGTGGTGGCGGCAGTCAGCGTCACCGTGGTCGCGTTGAAGGCCACCAGCGGCCCCGACTGCCAAGGCGCACTCCCGCTGAAGGTCGCGGTCACGCCCGCCGTCGAGGACGTCGTCCGGCAGACCGCCTCCGAGTACCAGTCGACGCAGCCGATCGTGAACGGCAAGTGCGTCCAGGTCCAGATCGAGTCGCGCGGTGCCGCCGACGTCGCCAAGGAGCTGCCGACCGCGCAGATCAACCCGCCCGCGCTGTGGATCCCGGACTCGTCGATGTGGGCGGCCGAGACCCAGAAGGAAGCGGGCGAGATCGGCCAGGACGCGCCCCGCCTCGACGTGAAGAACTCGCTGGCCAGCTCCCCGATGGTGATCGCGGGCTCCGAGCAGTCGATGTCGAAGCTCGGCTGGCCCGTCACGCCCATCAGCTGGTCCCGCGTCGTCGACCCGGCCGTGCCCGTGACGTTGAGCGACCCGACGCAGTCCACAGAGGGCCTGGCCACGCTGGCCGTCGTCCGCGGCCTGCTCGGCAACCCCGACGGCTCCCCCAAGCCGGAACTGGTCAGCGCGCTGCTGCGCGTCGGCCGCGAAGCGCTCCCGTCCGTGCGGGACGCGTTCAACAAGGTCACGCAGGGCGCCGAGAACGCGCCGATCTTCACCGCGAGCGAGCAGAACGTGATGGCGAACAACCGCTCGGTCGGCGAGCGGCGGGTCGTGGCGTCCTACCCCAAGGAGGGGACGCTCGGCTTCGACTTCCCGCTGGTCCGGGTCAGCAGGGCCGGTGAGCACTCGGGCACCGAGGCGGCCGCGGCGGGCTTCGAGAAGGCGCTGCGCTCCCCCGAGACCGCGAAGCGGTTCGCCGACGCCGGGTTCCGCACCCCGCAGGGCCGCGCGCCCGAGGGCTGGACCACCGAGAAGGACGGCGTCAACGGCGACCAGGTCAACCTGCTCAAGGCGCCGACGACGGACCAGGTGTCCGAGCTGCTGCGCACGTGGGGCGCCATCGCCCTGGACTCGCGGATGCTCGCGGTGCTGGACGTGTCCGGCTCGATGGCCGAGAAGATGAGCAACGGCCAGACCCGGATCGAGGCCGCCACCCAGGCGGCGCTGACCGCGTTGAGCCTGATGCCCGACACCTCGGACATCGGCCTGTGGGCGTTCTCGACGGACAAGAAGCCGCCGAACGACTGGATCTCGCTCGTCCCGATCGGCCCGCTCGGCGAGCCCCTCGGCGGCAAGCCGCGGCGTGACGTGCTGGTCGCGGGCGCGCAGGGGCTGGCGTCGATCGTCGGCGGCGGCACCGCGCTGAACGACACGGCGCTGGCGGCGTGGCGCTTCATGCAGTCGACGTACGACCCGACGAAGATCAACTCGGTCACGCTGATCACCGACGGCCGCAACGACGACATCTCCAGCGTCGACATGGCGGAACTGGTGAAGACCTTCCAGAC
>DATMCA010000249.1:0-10794 GCA_035559015.1 Umezawaea sp.
TCTCCGTGACCAGCAGGCAGAGACCAGGCGCGCTGCCACGGCCGACGCGACCGCGCAGCTGGTGCAGCTGGCTGACGCCGAACCGGTCCGCGTCCATGATCACCATGACGGTGGCGTTCGGGACGTTCACGCCGACCTCGATCACCGTCGTCGCGACCAGCACCTTCGTCTCGTTCGCGGCGAACGACCGCATCACCGCGTCCTTCTCGTCCGCGGGCAGCCTGCCGTGCAGGATCTGGATCGCCATCCCCCGCAACGGCCCCTCGGACAGGCGGTTCGCCACGTCCACGACCGCCAGCGGCGGCCGCCGGTCCGACGCGTCCTCCTTGGGCGGCTCGGCCCCGTCGTCGTCCGACTCGCCATCGCCGATTCGCGGGCACACCACGTACACCTGGTGCCCCTTCGCGACCTCCTCGTGGATCCGCTGCCACGCGCGGGACAGCCACTGCGGCTTCTCCGCCAGCGGCACCAGCGAGGTGCTGATCGGCGACCGGCCCTGCGGCAGCTCGCGCAGCGCGGACACCGCGAGGTCGCCGTACACCGTCATCGCCACCGTGCGCGGGATCGGCGTCGCCGTCATCACCAGCACGTGCGGCGACGCGCCCTCCCGCGCCCGCCCCCGCAGCGCGTCCCGCTGCTCGACGCCGAACCGGTGCTGCTCGTCCACCACCACCAGCCCGAGGTCGGCGAACGTCACCTTGTCCTGGATCAGCGCGTGCGTGCCGACCACGATCCCGGCCTCGCCGGACACGATCTCCAGCATCGCCTTCTTCCGCTGCGGCGCGCTCATCGAACCCGTCAACAACGTCAACCGCGTCGCGTGCTCCGCCCCGCCCAACTGCCCGGCCTGCGCGAGGTCGCCCAGCATCTCGTTCAACGACCGCGCGTGCTGCGCCGCGAGCACCTCGGTCGGCGCCAACATGGCCGCCTGCCGCCCGGAGTCGACGACCTGCAACATTGCCCGCAACGCGACCATCGTCTTTCCCGAGCCGACCTCCCCTTGCAGCAGCCGGTTCATCGGGTGCGCGCCGGACAGGTCGTGGGCGATCTCCTCGCCGATCTCGCGCTGCCCGTTGGTCAGCGTGAACGGCAGCCGCGCGTCGAACGCGTCGAGGATCTCGCCCGGCCTCGGCGGGCAGGCGGGTGCGGGGCGGGCGCCCGCGGACTGCCTGCGCTGGGCGAGGGCGAGCTGGACGGCCATCGCCTCGTCCCACTTCAGCCGCTGCTGCGCGAGCGTGATCATCGCCCAGCTGTCCGGGCGGTGGATCGCGCGCAGCGCCTCTTCGAGCGGCATCAGGGAACGCGACGAGCGCAGCCGGGAGGGCAGTGGATCCGAGGCCTCGGGAACGCCGTCCCACACGTCGAGGACCTGCTTGACGCAGTTGACGATGTTCCACGACTGGATGCCCTGGGCGGCCGGGTAGACCGGGATGAACGCCTGGGCGAACCGGTCGGCCGCCGAGTCCGGCGCCTCGTCCTTCAGCACCTCGAAGTCGGGGTGGGCGAGCTGGAGCTTGTTGTTGAAGCGGCCGACCTTGCCCGCGAACATCGCCTGCCTGCCGGGCAGCAGCTCGGTCTCGGCGACGTGCGCGGGCGTGCCGAAGAAGACCAGCTGGAGCTCGTTCGTGCCGTCGGTGATGGTCGCCTCGAACATGTAGCCGCGCCGGTTCTTCATCGCGCGCTTCTTGCCCGTCTTGACCTTCGCCTGCACGGTCACGTGCTCACCGAGCTCCAGGCTCGCGATCTCGGTCAGCTTCCCGCGCTCGTCGTACCGGCGCGGGTAGTGCCGCAGCAGGTCGCCGACCGTCAGCAGGCCGAGCCCGGCCTCCAGCGCGTCGGCGCTCTTCTTGCCGAGCACCGACACCAGCTTCTCGTCAAAGGTGGTCATCGCCGCCCATTCAACTACTCCACACCGACAAAGATGATCGTGTCCGGCTGGCCGCCCGCGTAGACGGTCAGCTCGACCTCGGGGTGGCTCAGCCGGAGGTGGTCCTCCAGCAGGTCCGCGAGGTCCGGCGGAGCGGCGGCGCCGAGGACGGCCGTCACCAGTTCACCACCCCCCGCGAGCATCCGGTCCACCAGCCGGCACGCGAGGTCGCCGACGGCGTCGGGGTCGGCCGGGGCGGGCTCGATCAGGACGACCTCGCCGTCGAGCAGGCCGAGCAGGTCGCCCACCCGGACGCGGCCCACCCAGGTGATGCCCTCGCTGTCCGACAGGGCCAGTTCGCCGCGCCGGGTGGCCGCCGCGGCCTCGGCCATGGCGACCACGTCGTCACCGGGGCGCCTGGACGGGTCGTGGACGGCGATGGCGGCGAGCACCTGCACCGGGGACGCGGTCGGCACGACCACGACGTCCTGACCCGCCGCGACGGCCTGCGCGACGGCCTCGTCGAGGTGGTCGCGCAGGCCCTGAGCGCCGGGGAGGACGGTGACCTGGCGGGCGCGGGTGCTGACCAGCACGGCCAACAGGTCCGCCGACGTCAGGGACTCCACGGCGGCCAGGTCGACCACCACCGCGCCCTCGGAGCGGAACAGCTCGACGGCCCCCTCGCCGCTGACCAGCACGACGACCGCGCGGTCGCGCACGAAGCGCGCGGCCTGGGCGGCGATCTGGTCCGCGAAGCGGGCGACGGTGATCCGGTGCGGGCGGCCGGCGCCGATGCCCGCCTCGACGGCCGCGCCGATGTCGTTGCAGTGCACGTGGACGGTCCACAGCTCGGCGCCGTCGCCGACCACGGACACGCAGTCGCCGAGGCCGCCGAGCGCGGCGCGCAGGCCGTCGACGCCGGCCTCGGACGTGCCGTCGAGCAGGTACATGACCTCGTACTCGAACTCGCTGGACCCGGCTTCGCGGCCCGTGGTCAGGGATTCCGGCGTCCGGGGCAGCACCGGGACGACCTCGGACTCCTCCTCGCGGCCCGTGACGACGGCCGCGAGTGTGTCCAAGAGCACCAGGAGCCCGCGGCCACCCGCGTCGACGACCCCGGCCTTGGCGAGAACGGCCAGTTGGCGCGGGGTGTCGGCGAGCGCGGCGGCTCCGGCCTTCGCGGCCGAGGTGATGACGTGCTCCAGGTCGTCCGGTCCGTCGGCCGCGGCTTCGGCGGCGGCGTGCAGGACCGTCAGCACCGTGCCCGCGACGGGGGTGGACACCGCGGCGGTGGCGAGCTCGTCGGCCCGGTGCAGCGCCTGCCGCAGCGCTCCCCCGGTCATCGTGGAGGCGCCCTGGACGGTCTCCGCGAGCCCGCGCAGCACCTGGGACAGGATCACCCCGGAGTTGCCGCGCGCGCCGGCCAGAGCGCCCTTGGCCAGCGCCGCGAGGGACGTGCCCGCCTCGTCACGGGCCTCGGCGGGCGCGCGCAGCAGGGCGTCCAGCGCCGAGCGCATGGTCTGGAGGAGGTTCGTGCCCGTGTCACCGTCGGGCACCGGGTAGACGTTGATGCGGTCGATCGCCTCGCGGTTCGCGTCCAGTGACCGCACACACGCGTCCGCCCATCGGCGCACCGCACCAGCATCGAGGACCTGCATGGCGGGGAGCGTATCCACCCGCTCCGACAGCACCCCGGTTTGGTCGTGGCACGGCACACCGGTTACCCTCATCGGTGTTGCCATGCCCGGCTGAGGCTTGTGCACGCTTGCGCGCCCGCCGGGGCGTGAGTACGAAATGAGCAACCCTAAGGAGTGGCTGACGTGGCTGCCGTGTGCGACGTCTGTAACAAGGGGCCGGGCTTCGGCCATTCTGTCTCGCACTCCCACCGGAAGACGAACCGCCGGTGGAACCCGAACATCCAGTCCGTGCGCGCGAAGGTTTCCTCCTCGCAGCGCCAGCGGCTGAACGTGTGCACCTCCTGCATCAAGGCGGGCAAGGTCGTGCGCGGCTGATCTTCGGCCCTAGCAGTGGGAGCCCGGGCGCTACGGCGTCCGGGCTCCCGCCTTTTCCGGCTTCGGTGACGTGCGCAGCGCGAGCGTGACCGCACCCGCCAGGAACGCGCCCATCCCGCCGATCGCGAACGCCCACCGCGGTCCCAGCAGCCCGACGACCCCGGCGGACACGACCGTGCCGGTCAGGTTGGCGGTGATGATCAGCGAACTCGCGGCGGCGAACACCCGCCCGCGCAACGGCTCCGGCGTGCGCAACCGCACGAGCCCCTGCTGGGCCACGCCCTGGACGCCGTTCGAACCACCGCCGAACACCCATCCCACGGCCGTCGTCGCCACGGCGGGGAACGCGGCGGGCAGGCACACGGCCAACCCGATCACGCACCCGCCGAACCCCAGCGCCAGCACCAGCCCGCGCTCGGACGTGACCCGGCCGACGAGCCGCGCGCCGATCAGCACCCCGACCACCCAGCACGACTGGAGCAGGCCGAACGTGATCGCGTCGCCGTGCAGGACGTCCACGATGTAGAACGGGTCGGCGACGTTGATCAGCACGATGCAGCCGATCGCGAACGCCATCCCGCCCACGGCGACCAGCAGCACCCGGTCCGTCCGCACGAACGCCAACCCCGCCATCGCGTCGCTGCGCGCCGACGCCTGGTCCCGCGGTTCCCCGCGCGGATCCCGTTCCGCTCGCACGAACGCCACCAGCAGCGTCTCGACCAGGAACGTGCCCGCGTCCACGAACAGCGCGTCGCGGAACCCCACGGCCGCGATCAGCAGCGCCCCACCGGCCGATCCCGCGATCATCCCGACGGTCCGCCCGGTCGCCAGCCACGAGTAGCCGCGCGTGGCGTCGTCCTCCCCGACGATCCTCGGCACCAGCGACGACGCGGCGGGGTTCGCCACCGCCTGCCCGCAGCCCTGCACCACCAGCAGCCCCAGCACGACCGGCAGGTGCGCCAGCCCCGCGCCGATCCCCACCAGCGCCACCCCTTGCAGCAGCAACGCCCCGACCAGCAGCCGCCGGTTCCGCAGCCGATCCACCAGCAGCCCGGCCAGCGGCGCCCCCAACGCCACCGGCACCATGCTCGCCACCAGCACCCCGGACACCGCCAGCGGGTTGATCCGTTGAGCGTGCAGCAGCAACACGATGATCGAGACCGAGTTCCCGAACGCCGACACCGCCGCCCCACCGCAGACCAGCAGCAGATCCCGTTTCCCCCACATCGCGCCGACGCTAACGGCTCGACCCGCGCGGTGAAATCGGTTAACCACGGCACAACGAGGAGCCGCCCGCCGAGAGGTCTCGGCGGGCGGCTCCGGCACAGCGGGAAAGGGCTAGGGCAGCTTCCAGTCGATCGGGGCCGCGCCCTGCTTCTCCAGCAGCTCGTTCGCCTGGCTGAACGGCCTGGAGCCGAAGAACCCGCCGTGCGCCGACAGCGGGCTCGGGTGGGCGGACTCGATGCAGGGCACCGGGTCGAGCATCGGCTTGAGGTTGCGGGCCGCGCGGCCCCACAGGATCGCGACCATGGGCTCCTCGCGGGCCGCCAGCGCTCGGATGGCCTGCTCGGTGACCTGCTCCCAGCCCTTGCCCTGGTGGGAGTTCGACACGCCGGTGCGGAGCGTCAGGCACCTGTTGAGCAGCAGCACGCCCTGCTCGGTCCACGGCGTGAGGTCGCCGTTGGACGGCGTCGGGTAGCCGAGGTCCTCGACGTACTCCTTGTAGATGTTGATCAGGCTCTTGGGGATCGGGCGGGTCTCGGGCGACACCGAGAAGCTGAGGCCGACCGCGTGGCCGGGTGTCGGGTACGGGTCCTGGCCGACGATGAGGGCGCGCACCTTGTGGAAGGGCTGCTGGAACGCGCGCAGCACGTTCTCACCCGCCGGGAGGTATGTGTGGCCTGCGGCGACTTCGGCACGCAGGAACTCGCCCATTTCGGCGATGCGGTCGGAAACGGGGGCGAGTGCTTCAGCCCATCCGGTTTCCACGATCTCGTTCAGGGGACGTCCAGGCACAGCGCGTGACCCTATCTCAATCCAGCCTGCGGAGTTCCTTGCGGTACAAGGCGATGTTGGCGACGTACCGGTCGACCGCGAACTGCCAGGCACGTTCCGGCACGACGTGCCCCGGCCGCACCTTCGCGGGCACGCCGAGCGCCATCGAACGGGCGGGCACGTGACCGCCGAACGAGACCACGGCACCCGCGCCGACGATCGAGCCCTCCTCGACCACGGAACCGTTCAGCACCACGGAACCGGACGCGATCAAGCAGCGGTCGGCGATGGTCGCGCCCTCGATGTGGACGTTGTGCCCGATCACGCACTCCTCGCCGATCTGCGCGGGGTGCACCTCGGTGCAGTGGATGACCGTGCCGTCCTGGACGCTCGTGCGCGCGCCGATCTCGATGCGGCCGTAGTCGCCGCGGAGCACGGCCTGGGGCCAGACCGAGGCGAAGGCGGCGATCTTCACGTCGCCGATGACGGTGGCGTCGGGGTGGACGTACGCCTCCGGGTGGATCTCGGGTTCGTGGTCGCCCAGGGCGTAGATGGCCATCGGTTGGCGTCCTCCTCGGTGGATCAGCCCACGTGGCGGATGCGGATTCCGCGCAGGAGGACCGGGTTTGACCAACCCCGACCGTAGAGCACGCCGTCGACGTCGTCGCCCGGTTCGTTCTCGTCCAGGACGGCGGAGCCCCTGGGGACGCCCATCAGCGCGCTGTGCGGGGCCGTCGGGACGTTCTTGGTCGACCTGGGGAGGTATTGGCGGGCCAGGACGTGGCCGTCGCTGGGGCGCACCACCACCCAGGGGGTGTGGGGGCCGGTGGAGGCCGGGACCAGGTGCACCGGGATCCACTGCGGATCGGCTTCGAGCAGGGATGCGGCCCGGTGGGCGTAGAGGCGTTGCCACCACTGGGTGAGGGGTGGGGTCGTCGGGGGGTGTGGGGGGTCGGTGTAGGCGGGCTCCGCGAGCACGGACGCGTCGGTGGTGCGTTCTCGGCGGAGGGCCACCGGGGTCTCGCCGGAGATGCGGAGGAGCGGGGGGTGGGTGGTGACCAGTTCCGCCTGGAAGGGGATGCCGTCGGCCCGGAGTTGGACCGGGGCGTCGTCGCAGGCGATGTGGAAGATCTGCTGGACGTTGCCGCCGGGGGTCGTCGCCAGGGCCACCACGGGGGCTACGCGGGGGACGCGGGGGGAGGAGATCCAGCGGACCTGGGCCCAGACGGGTTCGGCTCCGGCCGTTGGGGCGTCCGGGGTGGGGTGGCGGCCGGGTGGGGCTTCGAACCTGGGGCGGGCGATCTGGAAGAAGAGGACGCCGAGGATCAGGGCGGCGAAGAGGGTCAGCCAGGTGTTGCCGGTGGTGGTGTAGGTGAGGGCGGCTGCGGCCAGGGGGATGACCAGGGCCCAGCCTGTTTCCCAGCCTCGGCGGAGGGTTCGTTCGCTGAGGACCAGTGGTCGGTCGGTCCAGGTCACGTTGGGTCTCCCCCCGAAGATCGTTGAGGTTGACGGTACCGCTGGATGGGGGTGGGTTGGAGGGGCTGTTTGGGTTGGGTTGGTGGGGTTTCGGGGGCATTCAGTTGGGTGGGTGGGAGTTTCGGGGGCATTCGGTCGGGCGGGTGGGGGTTTCGGCGTGGGGTGGCCGATTTGACTTGGGGCCCCTAGATTTGCCCCTTCGTCGGGCCAAAAAGGGCAGAGGTGAAGCCCGCAGCCCGACTAATTTTAAGGGGCAAATCCCCCAAGTAAAATCGGCCACGCTTTTAGGACCCGGTCTGTCCGCCGGTTGGGTGGGTTGCTCGGATCGCGCAGGCAGTGGTCCGCGAAGCCGATGGTCGCCGACGGCCGCCAATGGCCGCCTGCCTGGAGTTAGGCCAGTGTTTTTTCGAAGCAGAGGCTTAGTGGGTGGTCTTTGTAGCTGCCGAAGTTTGCCATTCTTTGGTAGCCGCTGCTTTGGTATAGTGCGATTGCTTCTGGCTGGATCTTTCCTGTTTCCAGCACTAGGCGTTTTCTGCCTGCCGCTGCGGCTGAGCGTTCCAGTTCTGCCAGTACTTGCCTGGCCAAGCCCTTGCCTCTGGCGGTGTCGACTACGTACATCCGTTTGATTTCCGCGTCGCCCGGTTGTAGCGGTGGTTCTGCTGCGTCGTGGGCGCGCCAGCCGCCGCAGGCTACCGGCTCGCCGTTCAGGTAGCCCACGACGAAGAAGCCTTGGGGTGCGGTGAACTCCGCCGGGTCGACGGGGGTGATGTCCTCGTCGCCGTAGCGTTCCACGTAGACCTTCTGGACGCTGTCGATCAGCTTTACCGCGTCTGGATGGTCATACGGGACCGTGCATAGTTCCATACACCAAAGATACCTACCGCCAGTGCTCCCAACCAGGGGGTTTTTCGTAGGTGCGGCCGTCGACCGTGACGCCGGTCCCGTGTCTCACCGAGCCGATCATCTGCCAGTCCTCCGGTACCGCCGCCGGTTCCGGGAACGTGGCCGCCAGGGCGTGGTCTTCGCCGCCGGTGAGGACCCAGTGGCGGGCGTCGGCGCCCAGTGCCGAGGCGACGTCGATGAGCCTGGGGTGGACTTCCAGCAGCTCGGTGCGGATGTCTATGCCGACGCTGGAGGCGTCGGCGATGTGGCCGAGGTCCGCCAGCAGGCCGTCGGAGGTGTCGATCATGGCCGTGGCGCCTGCCAGAGCGGCTTGTGGGCCTGCGGGGTAGGGCGGGGTCGGGGTGCGTTGGGCGCCTACGACGGCGACGGGTGAGCGGAAGCCGCGGCTGAGGACCGCCAGGCCCGCGGCTGCCCAGCCGAGTTTGCCGCAGACCGCGACGACGTCGCCCACCTGTGCGCCCGAGCGGAGGACGGGCTCTAGTCCATTGAGGTCTCCGAGTGCGGTAATGGAGATCACGAGTGTCTCGGAACTCACCATGTCGCCGCCGACGACGCCCGCGCCGGCGACCGCCGCCTCCTGCCAGAGGCCGGCCGTGATGCCGTCCACGACGGTGGCGGGGGTGTTCGCGGGGCAGGCCAGTCCGATGAGGAGCGCGGTCGGCATGGCGCCCATGGCGGCGATGTCGGAGAGGTTGACGGCGGCCGCTTTCCGGCCCACCTGCTCGGGGGATGACCAGTCGAGTCTGAAGTGGACGTTCTCGACGAGGACGTCGGTCGAGGCGACCACGCGGCCGTCGGGTGCGGCCACGACGGCCGCGTCGTCGCCTGGCCCGAGCAGCGTGGTCGGGGGCTGCGTCCGACCGGCCGTCACTCGGCGGATGAGACCGAACTCACCCACTTCAGCGACCGTGTCCGCGTCTTGCGGCGGGTCCGGACGCAAGATTGCCTCCCGTTCTGAGCATTCGGAACTCCAACTGCGGTACGTTGCTGGTCAAGTTCCTACCCCGACCTAACCTGTCGCGACGAAGGGGCACGCCGTGGTGCACGCATACATCCTCATCCAGACCGAGGTCGGGAAGGCAGCCGCCGTCGCGGGGGAGATCGCCGGTATTCCGGGGGTTTCGTCCGCGGAGGACGTCACGGGTCCTTATGACGTGATCGTCCGGGCGGACGCCGACACCGTCGACCAGCTCGGCCAACTCGTGGTGGCCCGCATCCAGAACGTGGAAGGGATCACACGGACCCTGACCTGCCCAGTGGTCAACTTGTAGCGACGTGTTGTCATAGGGCTGTGCCACAGGATCAGCCGACCGAATCCGAGTCCGTCTCGTCGTTGCCCCGACCACTGCTCGCCGTGGCCATCGGCCTCCCGGTGCTGCTCGCGGTCGCGGTGGCGGCGGTCGGGCTCGTTCTCGGCACGTCGGGTGCCGCCGACCCCGCCCTGCCGACCGCCGACAACTCCGGTCCCCTGGCACTCGTGCCGGTGACCGCGCCCGCCGCGGAGTCCCCCGACTGCACGTCGCTGCTCGGGAAGCTGCCGTTGACCCTGGTGTCGGCCGGGGCGACGGTGCCGCGCCGGGAGATCGCCACGCCGGCCCCGGCGGGTGCCGTGGCGTGGGGCGACGCGGAGCACAAACCGCTCGTGCTGCGCTGCGGCCTGGACCGGCCGGGCGAGCTGACACCGACCTCCCAGCTCCGGGTGATCTCGGACGTGCAGTGGCTGGAGGTCAAGGACGCCGACGCGGCGACGTGGTTCGCCGTCGACCGACCGGTGGTCATCGCGCTGACCGTTCCTTCCGACGCGGGAACGGGACCCTTGCAGGACGTGTCGACGACGATCCGCGACTCGCTCCCCAAGGGCCCCGTCCAGACGCAGGGCTGATGGTGGATCAGCGCAGGCCGGTGCCGCGCGCGATCGCGGTCTCGACGAGGGTCGTCAGCAGGGCCTGGTAGTCGACCCCGGTGACGGCCCACATGCGCGGGAACATCGAGATGGGCGTGAAGCCGGGCATGGTGTTGATCTCGTTGATCACCAGCTCGTCGTACTCGGTGACGAAGAAGTCCACTCGGGACAGTCCCTGGCAGTCGAGGGCGCGGAACGCGGTGATCGCCATCGCGCGCAGCCGCTCGGTGAGGTCGTCGTCGAGCTTCGCCGGGATGTCGAACTCGCACACGTCGTCGAGGTACTTCGAGTCGAAGTCGTACCAGTCGACGGAGCCGCCCACGACCCGCAGTTCGGCGGGCAGCGACGCCTCGACGCGGCCGTCCGGGAACTCCAGGACGCCGCACTCGATCTCGCGGCCGACGACGGCGGCCTCGATGATGACCTTGGGGTCGGTCTGGCGGGCGAACGCGATGGCGTCGTCCAGGTGTGCCCAGTCCACGACCTTGGAGATGCCGACGGACGACCCGGCGCGGCACGGCTTCACGAACACCGGCAGGCCAAGGCGTTCGCGCTGGTCGACGGTCAGCGTGTCCTGGTCGCGCTTGAGCACCTCGAACGTGCCGACCGGCAGGCCTTCGGCCGCCAGCAGCTTCTTC
>DATMCA010000250.1:0-2215 GCA_035559015.1 Umezawaea sp.
CACGACGAGATCACCCGGCGAGAAAACATGGGCGTGCAACGCCGGCTGCGCCGTGCCCGGTTCGACCAGACCACCAGCCTGGAAGAGTTCGACTTCCACGCCGCCCCGAAACTGCCCGCCGCGCAGATCCGCGACCTGGCCGCGCTGCGCTGGCTGCACGCCGGCGAGTCGGTGATCCTGCACGGCCCGACCGTTATCCACGGTTTGATCTTGAATCGGTGGTGTTTCCGCTGGTGGTCATGGTGTTGCGATCGATGTGGCGTGGTCTGCGGGTGCTGCTGGTTGTCCGGTCGGGCCCCGTCGGGCGAGTTCGCGCCGGAGGTCGAGGTTCTCGCCGTGGGCTCGTTCGAGGGCGGCGTGTAGCGCCTGGACCTGCTGTCGGTGCTGCTTCTTGAGATGGTTGACCTGGTTGGTCAGGGCCGTGACGAGCGTGCTCAGCGCGCCCGGGGTCGCCGGCTCGGGGTGTGGGGGGCGGTTCTGTGCGCGGAGGTGCTCGATGCGCCCGCGCAGGTCGGGGTGGCCGTAGAGGAAGGCGTGGGAGACGCCGGCTTCGCGCCCGACGGCCTGGAAGGTGACCGGCTCGCCGCGCTTGATCAGGCGGCGAATCGCCTGTTCGGCTGCGTCGGTCTTCGTCTGGGACTTGACCTTGGCAGCGGCGGTCAGCGTGGCGATGCGGCGCTCGCGCGCGTCGGTCATGACGGGGTCCTTCGATGACGGGTGGGATCGAGGGTGATCGGGACCGGGCCTGCTGGTGCCGATGGGGCTGTGCCGCAGCCGGCGCCCTGCACCGCTCGTCCGGGGTTGTCGGTCATGGTGGCCAGCAGCCGGGTCAGGGCGGCGTGTTCGGCGTTGCGCTGGGCGAGCCAGACGTTGTCGGCGGGCATGGGGCGGCCGTGGCGCTGGGCGAACGCGGAGGTGCTGCGGGCGATCAGCTCCCCGGTCTCGGCCAGCTGCCGCTGCAGAGCGGTGTGGTGGGTCTGGTCGGTGACGAAGACCGAGCAGGTCAGGCAGGCGTTGCCCTTGTCGCAGGTCTGCAGCGGCGGCAGCAGGCACCAGCCGTGGGGCAGGAACCGGTCGGCCCGGTCGAACAGGTGCAGGCTGTCGTGGTCCTCGCGGGAGAACGACACGCGGGTGCCGTCGGCCTTGAGCTTCGCGGTGGCGAGGAACGCCTGCTCGGCGTGCTCCTCGCGGTGGGCGATGTAGTGCATCGACATCGTCGGGCTGGCGTGCCCGGCGTAGCGCTGCAGGACGTGGATGGGCAGGCCGAGCTCGGCCAGGCGGGTCAGCTTGGTGTGCCGGAACCGGTGGGTGTGGCTCAGCCCGACCGGCCGCCCCTTGCTGTCGGTGATCTTGACGATGTTGCTGAACTCGCGCAGCATCCAGGCGTAGGTGCCCGACGGGTAGGGCTTGGTGGCGGTGCGGTTGCCCAGGCGCTGGGTGAACAGGAAGCGTGGCTCGATGTCGCCGAGCCGCTCCCGGATCCACTGCTGTTGCTCCTCGATGACCTGGGTGACCTCGCGGTCGACGAGGATGGTGTCCGGTGCGGCGTCGATCTTGGATTGGGCGTAGTGGAAGCGCGTGATCTCCTCGTTGTCGTCGGCGGGGTCGGCGGCGGGGTCGTCGCCGGTGGCGGTGGCGCGGTCGGGTAGCGGGGACAGGCAGTCGAATGCGCAGGTGCGGATCTCGCTGGCCCGGCGGCCGGTGAGGATCTGCAGCAAGATCATGCGCATCGCCTGGGGGTCGTCGAGGCCGTGCGCGAGCATCTGGGTGCCGTCGCCGCGGGTGATCTGCATCTGCTGCTCGCGTGGCAGCCCGAGCAGCGGCAGCGCGGCGGGGATCTGGGCGAGGGCGTGGTCGTCGACGTAGTGCCCGGCGTTGAGGGCGGGCTGGTGCGGGATGCGGGAGACCTGGCGGAACCAGCCGGCCGCGTGCGCGTCGGTGACCTGCCGGCCCGGCGAGGGTCCCAGCATGCGGCGGGCCTCGACCGGGTTGGCCGCGAGGAACGCGAACAGCTCGGCGACCGCCCGGAGGTCGTCGTTGATCAGACGGGGAGTCACCACGGCCGGGCGCCGGGAGGGTCGGCGCCCGTGGCGGTTGGCCGGGTCGGCGTCCCAGCGCCGGAACGCCGCGGCCTGCTCGGCCGCGGCCGCCGGGTCACCCAGGACGTCGCCGGGGCGGTCCAAGGTCGCCAACCAGCGGTCGAAGCGCAGCAGAC
>DATMCA010000251.1:0-9065 GCA_035559015.1 Umezawaea sp.
GCCGACGACGCCCTCCAGGACGCCCTCCTCCGCGCCTGGAAGGGCCTGGCCCGCTTCGAGGGCCGCAGCTCCCTCCGCTCCTGGCTCTACACGGTCGCGACCCGCACCTGCCTGGACGCCGTCGCCGGCCGCGGCAGACGCGCTCTCCCCATCGACCTGGGCCCATCCAGCGATCGTGCCGTGGTCGGCGCGACCCCGCTCACCGACGTCGCCTGGCTCACCCCGTATCCCGACGCCGGCCTCACCGCGGCCCCGACCGCCCCCGAGGCCAGGTACGAACAGCGCGAGGCCGTCGAACTGGCCTTCGTCGCCGCGCTCCAGCACCTGCCCGGCAACCAGCGAGCCGCCCTGCTCCTCTTCGAGGTCCTCGGCTTCTCCCCCGCCGAGATCGCCTCGACCATGGACACCACCGTCGCGTCCGTCAACAGCGCCCTGCAACGAGCCCGTGCGACGGTCTCCGGCAAGATCCCGCCCCGCACCCAGCAGCGAACGCTCCGGATGATGGACGACACCCGCGTCCGACAAATCGTCGCCGAGTACTCGACAGCACTCGAACGCGGCGACGCCGACGCACTCGTCGCGCTCCTCACCGAAGACGTCACCTGGTCCATGCCGCCGCTGCCGCACTGGTACCAGGGGATCAAGGCGGTGATGGACTTCGCCACCACCATCCCCCTGACGTCCTGCGGCTCCTGGCAGCACCTCCCGACGTCCGCCAACGGCCAACCCGCCGTCGGCTGCTACCTGTGGAACGAGGCCGCGGGCCGGCACCGCGCCTGGTCGATCAACGTCCTGACCCTCCGGGACGGCCTCATCACCGACGTCACCTCGTTCATCGGCCAGGAGCACTTCACCGCCCTGGGCCTGCCGACCTCCGTGGCGTAGTCCCCGCAGCCGTCCGATCAGCCGACGACCGGTTGATCCTTGTTACGCGCGCACCGGCCACCTGGTAACGCGGGGAAACCTCACGTTCATCACACAACGCTGTCTCCGAAACACGGTGTTCTTAGGTTCCCGCAAGTGAATACAGCCCTGTCGACAGGGCTGTATACAGCCCTCGACAGCGTGGGAGGCCGACCGTGTTCGACACCGTTCTCGTCGCCAACCGGGGTGAGATCGCCTGTCGGGTGATCAGGTCGGCCAAGGCGCTCGGCCTGCGCACGGTCGCCGTCTACTGCGACCCCGACGCGGGTGCCCCGCACACGGCCCAGGCGGACGAAGCGGTCCGGATCGACAGCTACCTCGACATCACCGAGGTGCTGGCGGCCGCCAAGTCGAGCGGTGCGGGCGCGGTCCACCCCGGCTACGGGTTCCTCTCCGAGAGCGCCGACTTCGCCCGTGCCGTCGACGGCGCCGGGCTGGTGTTCGTCGGTCCCACCCCGGAACACCTGGAGTTGTTCGGGGACAAGCACACCGCTCGCGAGGCCGCCGCCGAGGCGGGTGTCCCGATGCTCGCGGGCAGCGGCCTCCTCGACGACCAGGACGACGCCGCACGAGCCGCCGCGGCGATCGGCTACCCGGTGATCCTCAAGGCCACCTCCGGTGGTGGCGGCATCGGGTTGCGCGCGTGCGCCGACGAGGCCGAACTGCGCACCGCCTACGACGGCGTGCGCAGGCTCGCGGACACCCACTTCGGGTCCGGCGGGGTGTTCGTCGAGCGGTACGTGGCCCGCGCGCGGCACGTGGAGGTGCAGGTCTTCGGCGACGGCACGGGCGCGGTCGTCAGCCTCGGCGACCGCGACTGCTCCGTGCAGCGCCGCAACCAGAAGGTCGTCGAGGAAGCGCCCGCGTTCGGACTGCCCGACGACGTCCGCGCCCGGCTCCACCGGACCGCCCGCGACCTGTGCGCGGCCGTGGCCTACCGCAGCGCGGGCACGGTCGAGTTCGTCTACGACGTCGACCGCGGCGAGGTGTCGTTCCTGGAGGTCAACACCCGGCTCCAGGTCGAGCACCCGGTCACCGAGGCGGTCACGGGCCTGGACCTGGTGGCGTGGATGCTGCGCCTGGCGCTCGGTGATGACGTCCTGGCCACCCCGGTGCCGGCCCCGATCGGCCACGCGGTGGAGGCGCGCGTCTACGCCGAGGACCCCGTCCTCGACTTCCGACCGAGTTCCGGACTCCTCACCAGGGTCGAGTTCCCCGACGACGTGCGGGTGGACGGCTGGGTGGAGGCGGGCCAGACCGTGTCAGCGCACTACGACCCGTTGCTGGCCAAGGTGGTCGCGCACGGCGTCGACCGCGCGGACGCCGTGGCGAAGCTCGCCCGAGCGCTGGCCGCGACCCAAATCGACGGCGTTCAGACGAACCTGGGGCTGCTGCGCGGGATCTGCGCCGACGACCGCTACCTCACCGCCGCGCACACGACGTCCGACGCCTTCGCCGACACCGAGCCGCGGATCGACGTCCTGCGCGGCGGCACGTCCACCACGGTGCAGGACTGGCCGGGGCGCACCGGGTACTGGCAGGTCGGCGTGCCGCCGAGCGGCCCGATGGACGACCGTTCCTTCCGCCTGGGCAACTCCGCGCTGGGCAACCCCGAGGGCGCACCGGGGCTGGAGTGCACCCTGGAGGGACCGGCGCTGAGGTTCGGCACGCCCACCACGATCTGCGTCACCGGCGCACCGGCCGTGGTCACGGTCGACGAGACCCCGGTCCCCCAGTGGGAACCGGTCGAGGTCGCGGCGGGCTCGGTGCTGGACGTCGCCGCCCCACCCGGACCGGGCATGCGCACGTACCTGTTGGTGCGCGGCGGTTTCGACGTCCCGACCTACCTGGGCAGCGCCTCGACGTTCACCGCGGGCGCGTTCGGCGGCCACGGTGGCCGCGCGCTGCGCACGGGTGACGTCCTGCGGACCGGCGCGGTCGACGCCACCGCTCCGATCCCGGTCGTGACCAAGCCCGACTTCCGGACCGACTGGGACGTCGAGGTCTCCGAGGGCCCGCACGCGGCCCCGGAGTTCTTCACCCGCCAGGGCTTGGCCCGGTTCTACGGCACCAGGTGGACCGTCCACGCCCAGTCCGCCCGCAACGGCGTCCGGCTCAGCGGCCCCAAGCAGCTCTGGGCCCGGCAGGACGGCGGCGAGGCGGGCCTGCACCCGTCGAACGTGCACGACACCGCCTACTCGATCGGCGCGGTCAACGTCTCCGGCGACACGCCCGTCCTGCTGGGCCCGGACGGCCCCAGCCTCGGTGGCTTCGTCTGCCCCGTCACGGTCATCTCCGGCTCCCGCTGGAAGATCGGCCAGCTGCGCCCCGGCGACACCGTGCGGTTCCGGCCGGTCCCCGAGTCCACGGCCGCCGCCCTGCACGGCCTGAGCACCCCGTCCCACCCCCTGTCCGCCGGTGCTGACGGCGACGACGGCGTCCTGGCCCACGTCGACGGCGACCCGTCCGTGACCTACCGCCGGAGCGGTCACGACAACATCCTCGTCGAGTACGGCGACATGGTGCTGGACCTGGGCCTGCGGCTGCGGGTCCACGCCCTGATGGAGGCCCTCACCGAGCTGGCCCCGCCCGGAATCGTCGACATGACACCGGGTGTTCGCTCGCTGCACCTGCACACCGACCCGGACCTCCTCCCGCTGCGCACCCTCCTGGGGCTCCTGGAGGAGGCCGAGCGGGCCATCCCGTCGGTCTCCGGGCTCGTCGTCCCCAGTCGGGTCGTGCGCCTCCCGCTGTCCTTCGACGACCCGTCGATCCACGAGGCCATCAGCCGCTACACCACCGGTGTCCGCGACGACGCGCCCTGGAACCCGGACAACATCGAGTTCATCAGGAGGATCAACGGTCTGTCCACTGTGGAGGAGGTCCGGGACGTCGTGTTCGCGGCCTCGTACCTGGTGCTGGGCCTGGGGGACGTGTACCTCGGCGCTCCGGCGGCGACCGCGCTCGACCCGCGCCACCGGCTGGTGACCACCAAGTACAACCCGGCCCGGACCTGGACGCCCGAGGGCGGCGTGGGGCTGGGCGGCGCGTACATGTGCGTCTACGGCATGGAGAGCCCCGGCGGCTACCAGCTCATCGGCCGGACCGTGCCGATCTGGTCCGGTCTGCGGCAGTACGGACCGTTCGAGCCGGGTGTGCCGTGGCTCCTGCGGTTCTTCGACCGCGTCGAGTTCTACCCGGTGGAGGCCGAGGAACTCCTGGACGTCCGCGCCGACCTCAAGGCGGGCCGGGCGGAATTGTCGATCAAGGAGGGCGAGTTCGTGCCCGCCGATCACGAGTGGTTCCTCAGGACTCACGCCGACGAGATCGCCGCGTTCCGCGCGAAGCAGGCGGCCGCGTTCGAGGGTGAACGGCGGGCGTGGCAGGCGGCGGGTGAGTTCGACCCACGTCCTGAGCCGGACCCGTTGCCGTCCAGGGAGATCAGCGTCCCGCCGGGCGGCAGCCTCGTGGCAGCGCCGCTGAGCGCCAGCGTCTGGCAGATCGACGCCCGCCCCGGTGACGCGGTCGTGGCCGGGCAGGCGCTGATGCTCCTGGAGGCGATGAAGCTGGAGGTCGTCGTGCGCGCACCGGTCGACGGCGTGGTCGCCGACGTCCTCGTCACCCCCGGCCAGCACCTCACCGCCGGGCAGGCCCTCGTCGTCCTCGCGGATCGGAGTGCCGCGTGAAGCCCGTCACCGGCCGCGTGCGCTCGGCGTTCGCCCGGATCGCCGAGGTCGACCGGCCCGAGGTGTGGATCACCCTGCGCGCCGAGGAGGACGTGCTCACCGAGGCCAAGGCGCTGGAGGAACGCCTGGCCGCGGGCGAGGTACTGCCGTTGGCGGGTCTGCTGGTCGCGGTGAAGGACAACGTCGACGTCGCCGGGCTGCCCACGACCGCCGGGTGCCCCGCGTTCGCCTACCACCCGGACACCACCGCGACCGCCGTCGCCCGTCTGGTCGACGCGGGGGCGCTCGTGCTCGGCAAGACCAACCTCGACCAGTTCGCCACCGGGCTCGTGGGCACGCGCAGCCCGCACGGCGCGGTGCGCAACGCCTTCGACCCCACCAGGATCTCCGGCGGCTCCAGCTCCGGGTCGGCGGTCGCCGTCGCGCTCGGCATCACCGACCTGGGCGTCGGCACGGACACGGCGGGCTCGGGTCGCGTGCCCGCCGCGTTCAACGGGCTCGTCGGCGTCAAGGCGACGCTCGGCCTGGTGCCCAACACCGGCGTGGTCCCGGCGTGCCGTTCCTACGACTGCGTCACGGTCTTCGCAGGCACCCTCTCGCTCGCCCAGACCGCCGTGGCCACCATGACCGGTCCCGACCCGGCCGACCCGCGCAGCCGCACGTGGCCGAGCGACGTGCGCCTCTCGGCGGGCCCGAACCCGGTCGTCGCGGTGCCGCGCGACGAGGACCTGGCCCCGCTCTCCCCCGACGCGCGCCGGGCGTTCGCCGAGGTCGTCGAACGGCTGCACGCCGCGGGCGCCTCCACGGTCACGGTCGACGTGAGCGACATGCTCGACGCCGCCACGCTGCTCTACGAGGGCACGCTGGTCGCCGAGCGGCACGCGGCCGTCGGCGAGTTCGTCGACGCCCACCCCGACGACGTCGACCCGAGCGTCCGGACCATCATCGGAGCCGCGGCGGAACACTCCGCGCGCGACCACGTGGCGGACCTGGAACGGCTGGACCAGCACCGATCACGGGCCGCTCACACCCTGGCGGGCACGGTCGCGCTGCTGCTGCCGACCGCTCCGGAACACCCGACGCTGGCCGAGGTGGCCGCGGACCCGATCGGCGTCAACCGGCGGCTCGGCACCTACACGAACCTGGTCAACCTGCTCGACCTCGCGGCGGTCGCCGTTCCCGGCGGTGTCGCGGACGGCGGGCCGTTCGGGGTCAGCGTCGTGACCCGCGCGTTCGACGACCAGATCGCCTTCGACGTGGCCGCGCTGCTCACCGGCGAGCAGGCCGACGAGCCGTACCCGAACACCGGGACGGACCTCGTCGTGTTCGGCGCGCACCTGCGCGGCCAGCCGCTCAACCCTCAGCTCACCGCGCTCGGTGCGCGGTACTCGGGCGACGTGAGAACCGCGCCCGAATACCGGATGGTCGCCATCACCGGCCCTCCGGACAAGCCCGGCATCGTCCACACCGGACCGGAAGGTGGTGCCGCTCTCCCCGGCGAACGCTGGGTCCTCTCCCCCGCCGCACTGGGTCGTTTCCTCGCCGCACTGCCCGCGCCGATGAGCCTCGGCCCGATCACCCTCGCCGAGGGCGGCGCCGCCCTCGGCTTCCACTGCGACCACGCCACCGCGATGTCGGCCAAGGACATCACGCACTTCGGCGGCTGGCTCCCCTACCTCGCGCGCTGAACCTCCCCCGGTCCCCTTCGAAAGGCGCAACCGTGAACACTGGACTCCGACGTGCGACGCGCGTCACCGCCCTCCTCTCCGCAGGCGTGCTGCTCGTCAGCGCGTGCGGCAGCCGCACCTCCGACACGAGCACCGGCGGTGGTCCCGGCCCGGCGTCCTGCGCGGACACCTCGGGCGACTCGGTCAAGATCGGCCTGCTCAACTCCCTGTCCGGCACGATGGCGATCAGCGAGAAGACGGTCAACGACTCGCTGAACCTGGCCGTGGAGCAGATCAACGCCAAGGGCGGCGTGCTGGGCAAGAAGCTCTCGGTGGTGACCGAGGACGGCGCTTCCGAACCCACCGTGTTCGCCGAGAAGGCGACGAAGCTGATCAGCTCCGACTGCGTGGCCGCGGTGTTCGGCGGCTGGACGTCGTCCTCCCGCAAGGCGATGCTGCCGGTGTTCGAGGGCGCGAACGGGCTGCTGTTCTACCCGGTGCAGTACGAGGGCCTGGAGGCGTCGCCGAACATCTTCTACACCGGCGCGACGACCAACCAGCAGATCGTGCCCGCGCTGGACTACCTGAAGGAGAAGGGCGTCAAGACGCTCTTCCTGGTCGGGTCGGACTACGTGTTCCCGCGCACCGCGAACAAGATCATTCAGGCTTACGCGAAGGCCAACGGCATCGAGGTCAAGGGCGAGGAGTACGCGCCGCTCGGCCACACCGACTTCGCCACGATCGTCAACAAGCTCAAGGGTTCCGGCTCGGCCGCGGTGTTCAACACGCTCAACGGCGACTCGAACGTGGCGTTCTTCAAGGAGTACAAGAACGCGGGCCTCACGGCGGCGGCCACGCCGGTCGTGTCGGTGTCGATCGCCGAGGAGGAGGTCAGCGGCGTCGGCGTCGACAACCTGGTCGGCCAGCTCACGGCGTGGAACTACTACCAGACCGTGGACTCCCCGGTGAACAAGACGTTCGTCGAGGCGTTCAAGGCGAAGTACGGCGCGGCGCGCGTGACCTCCGACCCGATGGAGGCCGCCTACACCTCGCTGTTCCTCTGGCAGGCCATGGTCGAGAAGGCGAAGTCGTTCGCGCCGGACGACGTGAAGAAGGCCTCCGGTGGCGTGACCTACGCCGCGCCCGAGGGCTCGGTGACCGTCAACGGCGAGAACCACCACATCGCCAAGACCGCGCTGATCGGCAAGGTCGGCACGGACGGCCTGATCCACACCGAGTGGAGCTCCGGCAAGCCGATCGAGCCCGACCCGTTCCTGAAGAGCTACGCCTGGGCCACCGGTCTGTCGGGCTGAGCCACGTGGGGGCGGCGTCCCACGCGCCGCCCCCACCTCCCCTGTAGCGAAAGGAGATCCGCGTGGAAGCGTTGTTCGGTCAGCTCTTCGCGGGCCTGTCCCTGGGGTCGGTGCTGCTGCTCGCCGCGCTCGGCCTGTCCCTGACGTTCGGCCAGATGGGCGTCATCAACATGGCGCACGGCGAGTTCATGATGGCGGGCGCCTACACGGTGTTCGTCGTGCAGGGCTTCGTCGCCGACGCCGGTCTGGCGCTGGTCGTGTCCATCCCGTTGGGCTTCCTGATCGGCGGCCTGCTGGGACTGGTCCTGGAGGTGCTGCTCATCCACCGGATGTACCAGCGCCCGCTCGACACGCTCCTCGTCACGTGGGGTGTGGCCCTGATCCTGCAACAGGTCGCGCGGGACGTGTTCGGCGCGCCCAACGTCGACGTCAAGGCGCCGACGTGGCTGTCCGGCAGCGTCGACCTGGGTTTCACCCAGGTCCCCGCCGCCCGGCTGTTCATCCTCGCCCTGTCGGTCGCCGCCGTCGGCACGCTCGCGATCGTGCTCACCAGGACGGCGCTGGGCAGGCGGATCCGGGGTGTCGTGCAGAACCGCGACCTCGCCGAGACGGCGGGCATCTCCACCCGCGACACCGACCGGCTGACGTTCTTCATCGGCTCCGGCCTGGCCGGGATCGCCGGGGTGGCGCTGACGCTGCTCGGCTCCACCGGCCCGACGCTCGGCACCAACTACATCGTCGACGCGTTCCTGGTCGTCGTCGCGGGCGGCATCGGGCAGATCAAGGGCACGGTGATCGCCGCGTTCGGCCTCGGCCTGATGCAGGCGACGTTCGAGTACTCCACCACCGCGAGCCTCGCGAAGGTGGCGGTGTTCGTGGTGATCGTCGTGTTCCTGCAGATCCGGCCGCAGGGCATCTTCAGCATCCGGACGAGGAGCCTCGCATGAGGATCAAGGGCGAGTACGCCAAGATCGCCGGGTTCGTCGCCATCGCGTTGGCGCTGCTGGTGCTCGCACCGGCCGTGCTGTCGGACTTCCGGCTCTCGTTGCTGGGCCGGTTCGTCTGCTACGCCATCGTGGCCGTCGGCATCGGCCTGGCCTGGGGCCGGGGCGGGATGCTGACGCTGGGCCAGGGCGTGTTCTTCGGCCTGGGCGCGTACGTGATGGCCATGCACCTCAAGCTGTCCGACGCCGGGCCGACGGGCGTGCCGGACTTCATGAAGCTCTACGGGTCCGGTGTCGTGCCGGGCTGGTGGGAGCCGTTCCGCAACCCAGTGGTCACGGTCCTGGCGATCGTGCTGGTCCCCGCGCTGGTGGCGTTCGGGCTCGGTCTGGCGATCTTCCGGCGGCGGGTGCGCGGCGCGTACTTCGCGATCCTGTCCCAGGCGCTCGCGGCGGCGTTCGCGATCCTGCTGATCGGCCAGCAGGCGACGATCGGCGGCACCAACGGGCTCAACGGCTTCCGCTCGTTCTTCG
>DATMCA010000252.1:0-7789 GCA_035559015.1 Umezawaea sp.
GCTTTCGTGCCGTTGACGACGCCCCAGTAGTCGACGTCCATCACGCGCTCGATGTCGGCGAAGTCCGAGTCGAGCACGCTGCCGAAGTAGGCGATCCCGGCGTTGTTGTAGACCTGGTTCACCACCCCGAGGTCCTGGACGACCGCGTCGGCGTACTGGAGCACGGCCGAGCGGTCGGTGACGTCGAGCGCGTCCACCCGCACCAGCGCGCCGTCGGCCCGGCACCGGCGCGCGGTCACCTCCAGGCCGTCCTTGTCGATGTCGGAGAGCGCCAGCCGGGCGCCCTCGCGAGCGAGGTTCCGCGCCAACGCCTGGCCGATCCCCGAACTGGCACCCGTGATGACGATCGTCTGTCCGGCGAAGCTGTCGGCCTTCATCGAGTCACCGCTTCCCGTCACGCCTGCGGTAGGCCACCAGGCGGGCGCCCTTGGCCGGAACTGTGGTGATGTTGCGCGCCTTCTGCTTCTCCTCGCGCGGCGAGACGGGGCGCAGGTCGAACGTGCGCAGCGCTTCCCGCAGGACGACGTTCATCTCCAGCGCGGCGAACCCCGCGCCGGGGCACCGCCTGGCCCCTCCGCCGAACGGGATCCAGGCGTTGCGGTCCGGTTGCTTCTCCAGGAAGCGCTCCGGGCGGAAGTCCGCGGGCTGGTCGTAGTACTCCGGGCTCGCGTGGACGACGCCGATGGCGGGGAGCACGGTGATGCCCGCGGGCAGCAGGTACCCGCCCAGTTCGACCGGCTCGGTGAGCTGCCGGGCCACGTCCAGGATGACCGGCTTGATGCGCAACGCCTCCTTGCCCACCGCGGTCAGGTACTCGTCGTCGCCCTCGTCGGCCGCGCGCCGTGCGCGCGCCAACTGGTCCGGCCTGCGGACCAGCTCGTGGAACGTCCAGGCGAGTCCGGTGGCGGTGGTGTCGTGCCCGGCCAGCAGGATGGAGATGAGCTGGTCGCGCAGCTCCTCGTCGGTGAGCGTGCCCGCCTCCTCGTCGGCGGCCGCCTG
Organism: Umezawaea sp.; assembly: GCA_035559015.1. Taxonomy (GTDB): domain Bacteria; phylum Actinomycetota; class Actinomycetes; order Mycobacteriales; family Pseudonocardiaceae; genus Umezawaea. Next base: position 1,000 of record DATMCA010000252.1, read on the forward strand.
CACCAGTCGCGACAGCACGTCCGTGCGGTCGTGCAGGTCCTTCGCCACCCGGCGTTCGCGGATCTCGGTGTAGATGATCTCGTCGAACTTGTTCTGGTGGCGCCAGTGCGTGCTCCACGGCCGGAACCGCGCCAGCCTCGGGTAGTGCAGGCCGATCAGCGTGATCGGGTCGATCTCGGTGATGTGGTGGATGGCGGGGCGCAGCTGCGCGACGCGGTCCGGCGCGGTGACCCCGAGGACGACCCTCATGATCACTTCGAGCATGAGGTCCTGGAGCACGTCCAGGCTGCTGAACGGGCGGCCGACCGGCCACTTCGCCACCTCGGTGCGCACCAGCGCGGAGACGCTGTCCTTGTAGCCCTGGAGGGCGCGGACGTTGAAGGCGGGCATCAGCAGCTTGCGGACCCGGCGGTGGGCGTTCTCGTCGGTCACCAGCACCGCGTGCGGCCCCATCACCGGCTTCATGATCGCGTTGCCCTCGCCCGCGTGGTAGACCTCCGGACTGCCCGCGAAGACCTTCTTGATGTCCTCCGTCCTCCCGAGCACGACCATGGTGTGGTAGGGCGCGGTGGGCCTGATCAGGAAGGTGTCGCCGTAGCGCTTGACGAAAACCCGGTAGATCCGGTGTCGAGCCAGCGTGAACAGCAACGTCTGCACCAGGGCCGGGATCCTGGGGCCCGGTGGCAGCTCACTGGCCGATGTGGACGGTTCGGTCTTGACAGAGGTCATGAGGAATCCTTGGTTGCGGGTTCTGGCCATCGGGACGTCGGACTCCACCGCGGCTCACCGGGTCGTGCCGGAGGTCGTCGGACCTCCGGCACGACCCGGTGGCGATCAGGGCGTGTTCGGCGAGCTTCGTTCACGCACACCTGCCGAGCCCGCTACCGGTCGAGCGGACTCCTTGAACGATCCGCGAGACGCCCTAGTCCAGCCCGCCGACCTTCCGGTAGTCCCGGTTGCGGTAGGTCAGCATGTCCCGCGCCGCCTGGACGCCGAGGCTGAGACCACGGGCCGCCTCGGCCACGAGCAGCTTCGTCGCGTCCGTCGACACCCCGGCGAAACCGTTGGTGAAGTAGGTGCCGCGCACGTGGCTCGGGCTGGCGAACTTGCCCCACAGCAGGACCCTCGCCATGCCGAGCATGTCGAACTTGCCGGTGGGCACCCGGTTGTCCGGGTCGAGCGCGCGCCACCCGGTCCAGCGGGAGGACGGCACCAGACCGCTCTCGCGCAGTGCGACGTGGATGTCGTTGCAGGCCTCCGCGACGTCGATCTTCTTGTCCCGGTAGGACTGCATCGCCGCGCAGGCGGCGTCGAACATCGCGGCGAACCTGGGGTTGTCCACGGCCTGGAGACCCCGGTAGGGCGCCTGCTCCAGCCGTTCGAACGCGCGCTTGTCCTTGCTGCCCCGGTAGGCCATCAACGCCGTCAACTGCGAGTTGGCGCCGTACATCGTGGCCACGACCCACATGCGGTGCCAGGCGTTCCACAGGTCGAAGTCGTCCCACGAGGTGTAGGAGTAGCTGACCAGCTTGTCGTAGTAGGCGAACGACTTCTTGGTCCAGGTCTGGATGTACTCGAAGTTCTCGGTCGAGAAGTCGTCCGTGCGCACCGCGTCGATGAGCCGGTGTCCGAGCGCGTTGATGATCATCATGGTGACCGCGAGACCGCTGGAGAACAGCGGGTCGATGAAGTCCGAGGCGTGCGGCAGCAGCACCCAGCGGTCACCGACCACCTGCTTCGAGGAGAATTGGCTGCGCTGCGAGGAGGTGTACGGCCGCACCGCGTGCGCCCGGCTCATCTGCTTCTGGAAGCTGGGGAACCTGTTGACGTGCGCCCAGAACTCCTCCTCCGGGGACTCGCCGTCGCGCTTCGGGTACTCGTCGAGGTCCAGGTTGATGCCGACGCTGCACAGGTTGCTGGTGCTGCCGATGTGGTTGTCGAACGGGATGACCCAGGCCCAGCCGCCCTTGAAGATGTGGTGCAGCGTGCCCTGCGAGAACGGGCTCGGCATCCCGTGCTCCTTGCGGGACGGGATCACCTTGTCGAACGGGTCGACGCCGACGAAGTGGTTGAAGATGGTGCGCGACTTCGTCAGGTACGGCGGTTCGACCCGCAGGTCGAGCTGTTCACCGAGCGCGCTGCGCATGCCGCCCGCGTCCACGACGTACTTCGCCCGGTAGTCGCCGGTCGTCGCGGTCTTGATCGTGGCCCCGGTGTCGTCGAACTCCACCGCGGTGACCGGCGTGTAGGTGAGGCCGGTGGCCCCGTAGGACACCGCGACCTGGAACAGGTAGGCGTCGATGTCCTGGCGGAAGAAGTGCGAGTCCGGGCCGATCGGCGGGCTCCACGTGGGGTGCATGGTGCACTCCTCGGCGCGGAACTCCTCCCCCTCGCGGTGGTGGGCGAAGCCGAAGTTGCGCTTCACCCCGGACGCCGTGCTGACCTTGCGCCGCAGGGTGTGGTGGCCCGCCAGGTAACCGAGCTCCGGCACGTCGTAGCGGGCGGCCATGACCCGCAGGCCGACGATGGTCTCCGGCACCGTGGACTCGCCGATGGCGAACCGGGGATGGCCGCCGGCCTCGATGATCGCGACCCGGACGCCGTGCCTCGCCAGGATGGCGGCCAGCGTGGTGCCGCCGATGCCACCACCGATGACGGCGACGTCGAACTCGCGGCCGCGTTGCCCAACCTCGGATTTGCTGAGCTCAAGCATGTTCGTCAACTTTCTGTGTCGGCGCGGTGGCGGTGACCGGGGCGGACCCCGTGGCCCGCACGAATTCGGCGATGCGGGTGGCCAGTTCGAACGGTTTTTCCTCTCCCAGCAGCACTCCCGAGTTGGGGATCGACACCAGGCGGGCGTCGGGGAAGTCGGCGGCGAGGCGCTCGCCGTGGGCGGGCAGGTACACCTGGTCCTTCGTGGACCACGCCACCAGGACCGGCGCGGTGAAGTCGGACAGCCGCCGCGCGACCTCCGGCATCACGGTGGGGTCGAGGGCGCGCAGCATGCGCCGGGCGTCGGCGTAGACGCCGTCGTCGACCAGCGCGGGCAACACCCACGAGTCCGACGTCGCGCTGTCGACCGGTCGACTGGTCAGCCAGCCCTGCGCGAACGGCATCCTGCGCATCGGTCGCCAGCGCAGCGGCCCGAGGATCAGCTCACGGGCCAGCGGCGCGAACCCGATCGCCTTCAGGACCGACCGGTAGCGGTGGGGAGGGGCGTTGTCGTACGCTCCCCCGTCGGTCAGCACCAGGCGCGACAGGAGGTCCGGCCGGGTCACGGCGACCACCTGCGCCACGGCCGTGCCCCCGTCGTTCCCGACCAGCGTCACGTCGCCGAGGCCCAGCGCCTCCAGCGCCTCGACGGTCATCCCGGCCAACCCGCCGAAGGACAGGTCCGCGTCGGGCACCGGGACGGTGTGCGAGCCGTAGGGCAGGTCGAGGGTGATGCAGCGGAAGTCGCCCGACAGCGCGGCCACCACCTTGCGCCAGACGTTGGCGTTGGTGAACAGCCCGTGCAGGAACACCAGGGGCTCGCCTTCACCCGCCTCGTGGCAGACGATTCTTCCGGTGGACAGGGACAGTTCGCGCGGTGCCCCGAGACTGCGGTGGCGCCATCGCGCGCGAAGGTCAGCGGACATGTTCGATCCCCGGTTCGGTGGTGCTGACGAAGTGCGAAACCAGTGCCGCGACCCGCTCCGGCTGGTCTTCCGGGGAGAAGGTGTACGAGTCCTGGACCCATTCCAGGCGCGCGTCGGGGAAGTCCCTGGCGAGCCTGCGGGCGTTGGCGATGGGGCAGAAGCGGTCCTGCCGCGACCAGGCCAGGAGCACCGGGCGCTCGAACTCGCGGAAGCTCTCGGCCGCCGCCAGGGTGTGCTTGGACCGCAACCCGACCAGCACCCGCGCGAGGTCCTTGCGGATGCGCCGGTCCTGGATCGCGGGCAGCAGGTAGGAGTCGGAGACGGCCGGTGGCAGCGGTCTGCGGGTGAGCCACCCCTGCGCGAACGGCAGCCGCCGCAGCGCGCGCACCCGCAGGGGCGCCAACAGCGGCAGCAACCCGCCCGGCAGGGCCGCCGCGGCCCGCATGAACCCGAACGCCGCGGGCGGGAAGTCCGCGTACGCGTCGCTCGACGTCAGCGTCAGCCGTCCGATCAGGTCCGGCCGCGACGCGACGATCAGCTGGGCTATCGCGCCACCGGTGTCGTTGGCCAGCAGGGTCGCCCCGCGCAACCGGAGCGCCTCCATCGTCTCGACGATCATCGACGCGATGCCGGGTGGGGTGAGGTCGGCCTTCTCGACCGGGCGGTCGTGCGAGCCGAACGGCAGGTCCAGGGTGACGACGCGGAACCGCGACGCCAGCAGCGGGACGACCCGGCGCCACAGGTTCGCGTTGACCATGGCGCCGTGCACCAGGACGATCGGCTCGCCGGTCCCCCGCTCGAACACCCGGACCTGCCCCGGCCCGAAGCGGGTCGGGCTCGGCTCGCCGAGGTCCGGGTGCCGCCAGCCGAGGTCAGGCAGTGAGTTGTCCACGACGGTTCACCTCGCTTGCTTCCGGCCGAACTGGCGGTACAGCGAGGCCTGGGCGTCGTTGACCACCTGGGTGGCCGAGTTGTTCGCCCGGCTCAGGGCCCTGGCCACCGAGACGGCCGCGGGCAGCCCCATCAGGCGGCGCGGGTTGTACTCGTGCCGCAGCATGAGCGTCAGGTTGTCGCGACGGCGCGGGGACCTGCTGATGTAGCGGAACAGCTCGACGTCGACCGAGTTGGTCGGCAGGCCGAGGCCGATGGACCGGGAGAAGTAGTACATCGGCCGGGCCTCGGCGTCGCGCTCCGGCCACCACTTCGCGGTGGCGCTGTCGATCGTGCGCGCGGAGCCCCACGCGGGCAGCAGCCGCTTGGTCAGCATCTGCACCTGCCGCAGCGCGTCGGAGATGCCCTGGCCGGTGATGACGTCCTTGAAGTGGCCGGAATCCCCGATCAGCACCCATCCCGGGCCTGCGGGCTCGCGGAAGTAGCCGTCCATCCGCCGCACCTGGCGCGGCTCGCCGATCTGCTCGGCACCCTCGAACAGGCCGCGCAGGGTCGGGATGATGCGCTGCGCGTTCTCCTCGAAGACCGCCCGGTCGCGGTAGTAGGGACGCGGGTCGTCCCGGGTCGGCTGGGCGACGACCAGCGTGAGGCCGTCGTCGCAGGGCACCATGAAGTAGATGTCGCGGCCGTCGCGCACCAGCTGGAACTCCAGCGGCGTCGGCAGGTTCCGGTAGTAGCGCCAGATCGCGTCGCGGTCGTTGGTGGTCACCGCGTACTTCTTCGCGCCGACCAGCTTCGCCACGGTGGAGTTCCGACCGTCCGCGCCGACCACCAGCGGCGCGTGGATGCGGTGCTCCGCACCGTCGGGGCCGATGGCCAGCACCCCGCTGACGCGGCCGTTGCGCTCGGTCAGCAGCCTGCTGACCGTCATGCCGGTGCGCACCGGCACACCGACGGCCTCCACCCGCTTGCGGAGCATCTCGTCGAGACCGGTGCGGCGGACGCACATGCGCGGCCACTGCGGGTGGTGCACCGACATGTCGACGCCGTCCATGACCGTGCGGGTGCTGTGCAGCGGTGGCGCGCCGAGCGCGTGCAGCTCGTGCAGCACGCCGAGGTCGTCCCACAGCCGCAGGTCCTGGAGGTAGTGGGTGGACAGCACGTCGGTCTCGCGGTCGCCGCGGTCGAGCAGCACGACCCGCTTGCCCGCCTCGGCGAACTTGATGGCCATGGCACAGCCCGCGATCCGCGCGCCGACGATGACGAGGTCGGCGTGTTCGGTGTGGGCCTGGGCCACACCATTGTTCTCGCTCATCAGCGGACAACCTCCATCCTTCGCGTGGCGGCCGACGGTGCGGCCGGTTGGATCGGCTGCGGCTCGGCCGCGGGCCGCGACGTGCCGGTGCGGACGTCGTGCTTGTCCACCAGGTCGAGCAGGCGCACGTAGAGCCGGGAACCCAGTTCCAGAGCGGGCTTCGGCAGCGCGATCCCCCGCGACTTGGTCCAGGGCAGCAGGTGCGAGTCGGGCTGGCCCCAGAGCAGTTCGCTGAACCGCCAGGCGGAGTGGACCGACAGGGACAGCCCGTGCCCGCACCAGGCTCCGGCGTAGTGCACGCCGGGCATGCCGGGCACGGCGGCGACGATGGGCAGCCGGTCCTCCGTGCTGCCCGCCAGCGACCTCCAGCGCGCCACCACCGGGATGTCCCGCAGCACCGGGAACCGCTCCTCCATCTCCCGCCGCAGCCGCACCTGCACCGCGTCCGCGCTGCGCGAGTCGGGCACCGGGTCACCGGTCGGCACGACGACCGGGCCACCGCCGAAGACGAGCCGGTTGTCGGCCGTCATGCGGTAGTAGTTGAAGTAGTTGCGCTGGTCGATGATCCCGCCGCGGCCGTTCCAGCCGAGCTCGGAACGCTGCTGCTCGGTCAGCGGCGCCGTGGCCATCACGTGCGCCCGGATCGGGACCACGTTGCGGTGGAACGGTTCCAGCTTCCCCGAGTAGCCGTCCATCGCCAGCAGTACCCGGTCGGCGGTGATGTCGGCCGACGTGGTCGACAGCCTGGTCGCGGTGCCGCCCGTCGTGCGCATCTCCAGCACCCGGCTGTGCTCGTGGATGTCGACGCCGAGCGCGCGAACGGCCTTGGCCAGACCGACGACCAACCGGTACGGGTCGACCACCAGGACGTTGTCGTAGGAGAACCCGGCCACGTAGCCGGGACCGGCCCGCCGGACCAGTTCGTCCTCGCCGAGCCAGTCGATGC
>DATMCA010000253.1:0-10737 GCA_035559015.1 Umezawaea sp.
GCGCTGTTCCACGGCGTGGATGAGCGGGTGCCGGTGGACGCGTTGAAGTTCGGCGTGCGGGTGTTGGAGCGGTTCCTGCGGAACTCCTGATGCCGTGAGCCGGGGCGCGGATGTCGCGCCCCGGCTGGTTGTCAGAGGGCGAACTGGGCTTTGACGGCCGCGATGACGGTGTCGTCGGTGGTGGCGCGGGAGTCGAGGGCGGCCTTGGCGTCGTCCCCCGCGGGGTAGCGGAGCTGGTCGGTTCCGTCGGTGGCGGCGGTGATGACGACGTCGGCCACGAGGGCGGGTTGAGCTGCCGCGGTGAGGACCTTCTCGAAGCCCGCGACGACCTTCCGCACGATGGGCTGGTAGTCGGTCAGGGACTCGTCGTTGGCGAAGTCGAGCGAGCGGCCGGTGAACTCGGTGGCTACGGCGCCGGGCTCGACGATCTTCACCTTGATCCCCAGCGGGGCGAGTTCGAAGTGCAGGGATTCCGAGATGCCTTCGACGGCGAACTTCGTGCCGTGGTAGAGGCTGCCGAGCGGGAACGTCAGCCGGCCGCCGATCGAGCTGATGTTGACGACGCAGCCCGAACCGTTGGCGCGCAGGTGCGGCAGGACCGCCTGGGTGGTGGCGAGCAGGCCGATCACGTTGGTGTCGAACTGCTGCCTGATGCGGCCGGCTGAAAAGGCTTCGAGCGGTCCGTAGGCGCCGTAGCCCGCGTTGTTGACCAGGACGTCGATTCCGCCGAACCTGGCCGCGGTCGAGGCGACGGCGTCGTCGATCGAGGCCTGGTCGGTGACGTCCAGGCGGGTGACGAGGACGTTGTCGAGCGCGGTCAGCTCCTGTTCGGCGCGGGGGTCTCGCATGGTGGCGGCCACGTTCCACCCGCGGGCGTGGAACGCGAGGGCCGTCGCGCGGCCGATGCCCGAGGAGGTGCCGGTGATCAGAACGGTCTGGGACATCGTGGTTCTCGTTTCGGGTGGAGGGGTTTTCCCCACCCTAGGAAGGAAGATCCGCCGCGGCAGTAGCGCGAGGCGCCGTCCCGGTGGCCGTGTGCGCCAACCCTTCCGCGCGGGCTCGGGCCGGTGTGCTGCCCGTCCACGCGCGGTAGGCCCGGTAGAACGACTTGGGGTCGTCGTAGCCGAGCAGGAACGAGATCTGGTCCGCGGTGAGGTCGTTGTTGCGCAGGTACTGGTGTGCCAGCGTGGTCCTGGTGTCGGTGAGGACGGCCTGGAACGTGGTCCGCTCGTGCAGCAGTCTGCGTTGCAGCGTGCGGGTGCTGATGGCCAGCGAGCGCGCGACGGCCTGCATCGTGCCCTGTCCGGCCGGGAGGAGTTCCAGGAGGGTGGCGCGCACCCGTTCGGCGGTCGAGGCGTCGCGGGTGACCTCGGACAGCCGTTGGCGCAGCTCGGGTTCGAAGTACTGCCACATCAGGTCGTTGGCGGTGAGGAACGGCCGGTGGGCGTCGGTGGCCGCGAAGGTGATCGCGGGCAGCGGAGACTGCTCCACGTCGATGCCGAGGTAGTCGAGGAACGGTCGGGTGTCCTTGGGAACGTCGGGCACGACGAACCGGAGCGGGCGGACGTCGTGGCGGGTGCCGATGCGCGCCAGTGCCACCCAGATCACCAGTTCGGCGGTCACGAGGACGGGTGGAGGGGCGGGTCCGTCGGGCCACAGGCAGGTCAGTGTCAGGCCTTCCGCGTCCTCGGTCACCTCCAGGCGCAGGGGGCCGGTGAGCGCCTTGTAACCCGCGAGCCTGCGTGCCGCGACGTCGAGGTCGCGGCCGCACAGCGCGGCGAACATGGGCGGGTTGAACACCTCCGGTGACAGCGCCCGCCCGATGCGCACGACGAGGTCCGGGCTGTCGGCCTCGGCTTCCACCGCCTCCCAGAGCGCGTAGTAGTCCCGCGGTTCGAGGGTGATGGAGCCGCGGGCCAGCAGGTCGGCAGGCAGACCTGCTCGGCGGAGCACGTTCGGCGGGGATATCCCCAGGTCGTGCAGGAGGGCCCCCGCGGTCGGGTCGAGCGCGAACCTGTCCACGTCTGCCCTCCTCCCAACGATCCCACCCTATTCGCCGCCGCGGACCGCGGAGGTGGTGGATCGCGCCGCCCCGGTGCCGTTCCGCGCCAGGCGACCACTCGTGTGTGGATTTACCCGTGGCCGGGAAAATCCGCAGCTCGGCGTGTTCAAGCGGCCCTTCTGTCGCCGGCGACGTTCCAAATCGACGCGCCTGTACCTTTGGTCGGACAGCCGAAGAGTCGTACTCATGCTGAAGGAGCCACGCCAGTGGATGCCGACGCCGCATACGTGCCGTCCGCGGCCTACCGGCCCGGCTACGAGCTGGTGGCCGAGCGGATCCTGGAGCTCATCGCCGAACTGGGCTTGCAGCCCGGCGACCGCATGCCGACCGAGAACGAGCTGGCGGGGCAGATGGGGTCCAGCCGGACCGTGGTGCGGGAGGCGGTGAAGATCCTCTCGGCGCTGGGGCGGGTGCGGGCGCACAAGGGGCGCGGGCTCTACGTCGCCGACGACGAGGGCATGCTCGGGTCTTCCCGCTGGGGTGGCATCTTCCTGCCCACCGACCTCGACCACGTCTACATGCTCTTCGAGTTCCGCCGGGTCCAGGAGATCGCGGCCAGCAGGCTCTCCGCGACCCGCGCGACCCCGGCCGAGCTGCGCGCGATCGAGGTCGCCGCCACCAGGTGCCGGGACGGGCACAGGACCGGGCAGGCGGCGCTGTTCGACCGCGGCGACGACGAGTTCCACCTGGCCATCGCGGCCGCCTCGCACAACCGGTTCCTCGTGGCGGCGGTGCGCGAGGCCCGCCGCCTGCAACGCCAGTCCGACATCATCGCGCTGCGCGGCACGGTCGGCAGTCACGCCACGGAGGCGGTGGAGGAGCACGCCGCGATCTACCAGGCCATCCGGGACGGCGACCCGGAGGCAGCCGCCGCGGCCGCGGCCGCGCACGTGGACAGGACCCTGGAGGACTACCGGCGGGAGATCCAGCGCCGCGTCTTCGGCTGAGCCGGACCGGGGGTGACGACGAGCTGCGCTGTCCGCGAAGGCGAATACCATCGCCGGTGGCGGTCGTTCCAGGGCCGGGAACGGGAGCGGGCATGAACATCGGCGAGATCGCCAAGCGGGCCGGGGTCGCGCGCAGCACCGTGTCGTACGCGTTGAGCGGGAAGCGGCCGGTGTCCGCGGCGACCGCGCGGCGGATCAACGAGGTGATCGCCGAACTCGACTACCGGCCCAACGCCAGTGCTCGTGCGCTCGCCGAGGGGCGTACCAGGACGTTCAGCCTCGTGATTCCGCCCGCGAGCGCCCGGCTGACCGATGTCCAGCTGAACTTCGTGGCCGGCGTCGTCGAGGCCGCCGCCGCCCACGACCACGACGTGCTGCTGTCGCCGAGCGGCGGGGAGCACGACCGATCGTTCGACCGCGTCGTGACCGGCCGCCGGGTCGACGGGGTGATCCTCATGGAGATCCTCCTGGCGGACCCGAGGGTCGAACGGCTGACCAGTGCGGGACTGCCCTTCGTCACGATCGGCCACGTCGAGGGTCCCTCGGCGTCGTGGTGGGTCGACGTCGACTACGCCGGGCTGATCAGCCGCTGCGTGCACCACCTCGCCGACCTGGGGCACCGGGACGTCGTGCTGATCAGCAGGTCGGACGAGCTGGTCGCCGCGGGCTACGGCCCCGCGATGCGCGCGGCGGCGGGGTTCCTCGAGGCCGCCGAGCGGCGCGGCGTGACGGCGCACACCGTGTGCTGCGCCGACGACCCGGCCGCCGGTCTCGCCTGCTTCCAGCAGATCCGCACCCGCCTGCCGGAGGTCACGGCGGCGGTGACGATCAACGAGGCCGCCCTGCCCGGCGTGCAGCGGGCGTTGCACCTCGCCGGGCTGGACGTGCCCGGCAACTTCTCCCTCACCGGTGTGATCGCCGACCGGCTGGCCGAGGACTTCCACCCGCCGCTGACCGCCGCGGACGTCCCCGTTGAGCAGATGGCCCGGCTGGCCGTGGACCTCCTGCTGGAGCAGATCAACGATGCGGGGGCCGTGCCGCGGCACGCGCTGCTGGCGCCGCCCATCACGTTGCGCTCCAGCACCGGTGCCCGCGAACGGACCTGAGGTCAGTGCTGGGCGAACTGCAGGGCCGTCGGCTGGGTGACGTCGGCCTTGACCGGCAGCGGGTCGACGACCAGTCGTTCGCCGTAGATGTCGGTGATCGCGACGGCTCCGCCGCACCCGGCGCCGTTCTCCGAGAGGAAGTAGTTGTAGTCGGTGCGCTGGAGCTGCTTCCACTCCCCTCCGGCGCGGACTTCCAGCCGCGCCAACGGGTTGGCGTGGTCGATCACCTGGATGCCGCACCAGTACTGGGACGATCCGGCTTTGTGGCGGAGGGAGATCCGCTTCGACCGGGGAGGGCTCACCAGCTTCCAGGTGATCGGGATCTCCCCGAGGTTGCGCGCCGCGAGGTGGTCGAACGCCTGGGGGCTCAGGTCCAGCTGACCGACCTGGCACGGTGCCGGGCACAGGTTGGTGATCCGCACCGTCACGCTCGCGCCGCCTGCCGCCCGCACCAGGACGTAGGCGCCGCACGCCTTGGAACCCTCGTAGTCCGAGGAGTTCATCGCCGCGGTCAACGGGTCGGGGCTCGGGTCGTACCCGCACGCGCCGCCGCCGTCCGTGTCGTAGAAGGTGGCCACCCCCGATCGGGTGGTTCCCGGCTCGATCTTCCCGGCGAGCGGCGCGTCGCCCGACGCGGCCACCGGAGCGGGTGCGGGCGTCGAGGGGGTGGTGGACGGCGCGGCAGCGGAGGACGCGGCGGTGGTCGTGCTCGCAGCCGAGCTCGGTGGCGCGCTCACGGGCGGCGTGGTGGCGGTCGCGCCGATCGCCTGGCCGCCGTCCGGTCGGAAGGTCGGCTCAGGACCACCCGTGCCGTTCGCCGTCAGGGCGACGACGATCACCGCCGCGGTCACCACGGGCAACGCCACAACCGACGCGACCACCCAGCGTTTGGGCACCACACCTCCAGGAACACAGCCGCGAGGCCGAGGTCGGAGACGACCGCGACTCGGGCCGACCGGGGAATTCCACGCTAAGCGGCCACATGTTGACAAGTCAACGGACGGTGTCGATGTGAGCGTTAACGGCAGCCCTGGAGCCAACTCAATCTGCTAAAACAAGCTAAAACTGCGCGAGCAAAAGCGCAGAGGAACGCCTGCGATGTTAGCGTGAACATGACTCTCTTGCGACCGGCTGACCGGGACTCGGATCGCCCGGCGGTGTGCCCTGCTCCGGAGATACTCCAAACGGCAGGTCGCCGCGATGAGTATGACTCATCCCTGCCGCGAGCAAGCTTCAAACGGACCGGCGGACCTACCCCGGTGAACCTGGAGCTTTTCAAGTTCGCCCTACCCTTCCCTTGACTTGACGGGTATGTGACCGCTGTCATAGGGGTGTTGAAGCGGACGTGGACATCGGCCGAAACAGGCAGGAGTCGGGCACCAACGCCCCTGCCCAGAGCCAGAAGAGTCAGACACATTTCGGCCGATTCGCCCACGGACGTCACCGGCAGGTGCCACAACGCAGTGGAGCCGTCCATGACAGCGAAGACCGAGGGCTCGCGCCCCGTCCCGCGCCGCCACCGCCCGGTCGCCGCGCGAGTTCGACCACGGTCCCACCGTCCTTCCCGGCACCGCCTTTTCCCTGCCCCGGAGGAAGCAATGTCCCTGTGCACACCGTTCCACCAGCACCACGACCATCGTGAACCGCGCCCCGAACCACCCGGCGCGCTCCGGTCCACCCGCCATGACGGCGTTTAAGCCCGTGGGCTTGACCATGTCGCCCGCCGTGGAGGACGTGGACGCGGTGGAACGCGAGCCCACGGACGCGACACGGCACCTGCTGCGGCTCATGCGCACCGGGGCGATCGACGAGACCATCGCACGGGAACTGGGGGTCAGCCTCCGCACGGTGCACCGCCGGATCACCCGCCTGCAGAACCTGCTGGGCGCGCGGTCCCGCTTCCAGCTGGGCGTGATCGCCTGCGAACGGGGCTGGGTGTGACCGGGTGCGGCCCGGCACCGAGCCGCACCACCCGGTGGGCGTGACCGCCACGCCCACCGGGTTCGGTCTAGCGGCCCCAGAGGCGCCAGGTCTGGTTCAGCTCGCCACCCTGCCCGGTGGACTTGCAGGACCACTGGATCGTCAGGGCGCGGGCCGCTGTCGAAACCCCGTTCACGTCGACGCACTTGCCGCTGTGCCGGGCGACGATCTGGTGGTCGTGGGGGTCGTTGCCGGAGTAGGTGACCCTGCGCGGGGTGAACTGCTGGCTCGTCGACCCGCCCGCACAGCTCTGCTGCACGACCGCCGCGCCGTCGGCCGTCGACGCGCCCGCGACGTCCAGGCACTTGCCCGACTGCTGGTTGACGACGGTGTAGGTGCCCGCGACACCCGCCACCGGCTGGAAGTTCCAGAGCTGCTGGTCGCCGCCCTCGCAGGGGAACTGCTGCTGCCGGTTGCCGTCCGCGGTGCTCAGGTCCGCGTTGTCCAGGCACTGCCCGGAGTGCTGCGCGACGGCCACGGTCTGGAAGCCCGCGTCGGACGGCGGCAGGAGCGTGATCGTGGACGTCTCGTCCACCGCGGAGTGCGGAACGGAGACGGTCGTGCCGTTGTCGGACAGCGTCACGACCGAGTCCCGGACCGTGACCGGGCCCTGCACGACGCCACCGCCGTTGTGGGGGATGCGTTGGACGCGCACCCGGACCTGGTTGTTCCGCACGAGGCCGCTCGTGGTGTCCAGGCCGCGGAGGTCGACGGCGACGTTGCCGGTCGTGCTGCCCCCGCCGATGAGGATCTTCGCCGTGCCGGTCGCCTTGGTCGCGAACGCGTCGTAGGACCGGCTCGGCGTGACGGAGACGACCTGGCCGGTCTGGGACCCGTAGAAGCGGTAGACCCACCACTCCCCCTTGGGCTGGTGCCGGCCCGTCGGGTCGCGGGTGAGCAGGTTGCCCAGGTCGTTGTGCAGGTTGCCGCCGCCCGCCCAGTTGGCGCGCAGGCCGTCGGCCCCGGCCCGCTCCAGGCGGGCGATGTACCAGGAGCCGTCACCGGGGTTCTGCTCGTTGCCCGCGCCGTACTCGTTGATCTGGTGGGGACGGGGGTGGGCGATACCGCGGGAGTCCAGCGTGGCGTTGGCCGTCGCGACGTTCGCCACGGGATCGCCGGGCAGCGAGTGCCAGCTCACGATGTCGGGCACCACGTCGTTGGCCCGCACGAAGTCGAGGTACTGCGTCCACCAGCCGCCCGTGGACGGCACGCACGCGCAGCTCGGGCCGACGATCAGGTGGTTCGGGAACGCCGCGCGGACGCGCTGGTAGGTGCGTCGCCACAGCTCGAAGTACTGCGACTGCGGGCGGTTCCAGAACAGGGTGATGTTGGGTTCGTTCCACAGGTCCCACTGCACGGGCGCGCCGGTCGCGCGCACGTCGTCGATCAGGCGGGTGAGGAAGTCGTCGTAGTCAGTCCAGTTGCCGTTGTCGCCGGGGAAGCGCGAGATCGGGTAGCCGTCGGCACCCCACAGGTCATGTGCCAGCAGCACGAACTCGCCGCCCAGCGCGCGGGTGCGCAGCAGTTGGGCGCGCGTGGCGTTCCACCTGCGGTCGTACTTGCCCGACACCCAGCCGCCCGGCGAGTCGAGCTGCGCGCCGCCCGCGCGCATGTAGCGGAACTTCACGTCGCGGTAGAAGTGGTCGGCGGGACCGGCGCCGTTCTCGGTCATGCCGTAGATCCACCCGGACGCCCGGTAGCTCGGGGAACCGCCTGCGGTGGCGAAGTTGACGGTGATCGTCTCGTCGGCGGCGTGCGCCGGGACCGCGAGCGCGATCACGGACGCGGCGGCGAGCACGGCGCCGAGGCCGCGTCGCCTCGGTCGAGTGGTGTCCACGCGTGACTCCTTGACGGGGATGGGAGCGCGGCCGAGCCCAGGACAGGCGGCGGGGTCACTCGACGGGCGAGGAGGGTGACCCGGGTCGAACCGATTCGCTGGAGAGCGTCACGTTACGCAGCCCGTCCGGCGGCGGGCAACAAACGAACGCACATGACCGGTTCACCGAAGTGTCCACAACAGGCCGGCGAAAGGGCTTGCCCCACCGCGCCAGGACAGCCGTAGTAGCGCAACTTCACTGGTAGGACGCTTGAGCTTGAAGTCCTTTCACACCAAGCGAAGTGTCGCCGCTCGGCACACCGTCGCACCACCGGCCGCCGGTTGAGTACGGTGACGATCGATCATCGAACCGGTTCGCGCAGCTCATCCCCCACACCCGTATTGGGAGCACAGATGCGTCAGGGAAGCGGTTTACGCCGGTGGTGGGCGGTCATCGCCGCCGCCGCGCTCGTCCTGGGAGGCGCGGGCACCACGGACGCCGAGACCTCCACCGCGAAGGTCGGCGCCCTCGCCACGACGGCGGGCTGCGGCAAGGCGCCCGCGATCCAGAACG
This sequence comes from Umezawaea sp., assembly GCA_035559015.1. GTDB lineage: Bacteria > Actinomycetota > Actinomycetes > Mycobacteriales > Pseudonocardiaceae > Umezawaea. The sequence continues at coordinate 8,486 of DATMCA010000253.1, forward strand.
GCGACCAGACGATCCAGAGCGGCGGCAAGAGCCGCAGCTTCATCCTGAGCATCCCGGACGACTACGACAACACCCACCCGTACCGGCTGGTCTTCGGCTTCCACTGGTGGGGTGGCACGGCCAACGACGTCGCCTCGGGCGGTTCCGACGGAGACGTCTACGCGTACTACGGGTTGCGTCGGCCGGCGAACAACAGCGCGATCTTCGTCGCGCCGCAGGGCCTCGGCAACGGCTGGGCCAACTCCGGCGGCGAGGACGTGACCTTCACCGACGACATGGTCAAGCGCGTCGAGGACGCCCTGTGCGTCGACACGACGCAGTTGTTCTCCCTGGGCTTCAGCTACGGCGGCGCGATGAGCTACTCGCTCGCGTGCTCCCGCCCGACCGTCTTCCGCGCGGTCGCCGCCATCGCCAGCCCCGGAGAGATCAGCGGGTGCGCAGGCGGTACCGCGCCCGTCGCCTACATGGGCGTCCACGGCCTCAGCGACAACATCGGATCGGGACGGGGGCAACGGGACAGGTGGGTCAGGAACAACGGCTGCACCCCGCAGAACGCACCCGAGCCCGCCGTGGGCAGCCGCACGCACATCAGCACCACCTACTCGGGCTGCCGGACCGGATACCCGGTGGTCTGGGCCGCCTTCGACGGCGGACACCAGCAGGGCCCGGTGGACGGGTGCGCTGGCTGTGAGAGCGGTGCGCGCAGCTGGGTCAAGGGAGAGGTCTGGAAGTTCTTCACGGGCGACTCGACCCCGCCTCCGACGCCCACCGCGTTCCGCCTGCGCGGCGAGGCCTCCGGCCGGTGCGTGGACGTCAGCGGCGCGGGCACGGCCAACGGCTCGCCGATGGTCATCTGGGACTGCCACACCAACTCCAACCAGCAGTTCACCCAGGACGGCAAGGCCCTGCGCGTCCAGGGCAAGTGCCTGGAGGTACCGGCGAACGCCTCCCCCGGCGCGCAGGCGCGGATCTGGGACTGCACCGGCGCGGCCAACCAGCAGTGGGACCTGAACGGCAACGGCACCGCCAGCAACGTCCAGAACGGACTGTGCCTCGACGTCAACGGCGCGGCCACCGCCAACGGTTCCGCCGTGATCGCGTGGAACTGCCACACCGGCGCCAACCAGCGCTGGGCGAAGGCGTAGGACGGCCGGGAGGCGCGATGTGGCGGTCGAGTGCCATACCGCGGCGATGGTCCACTGGTTGTTCGGGCTGGAGCTGGGGGCCCACAGGGCACAGGTGGCGCCCACGGTCGGGTCACCCGTGCCGTCCAACGCGGTCGCCCCGGAGCCGACGTCGCCGCCGCTGTCGAGCACCGAACCCGTGGTGCCGTTGGAGATCCGCGAGGCGATGGCGGCAATGGCCAGAGCAAGGGGGCTCGCTCGACCGACGGACTTCGACGAACCGGCGCGGCCATTCGACGTCGACCACGTCGCGACCGCCGTTGACAGCCGCGGAAGTCCGTGGGCAAAGCCGTCCCGGCCGGGTTCGCACGGCGCCGACGGCCACCGGCAGGTGGTCGCCAGTGGACTGTTCAGGTTCCCCGTCGTCATTCCTCGGATTCCCGGTCACCACCGCACCGCTGCCCGCGCTCGGCCTGACCCCCTGGAGGAGGAGTCGTGAAAGTTCGACGCACCACGCTGCTGGCCACGGCACTGGTGACCGGAACCGCACTCGCCGCGGTGCCGCTCGCCGCCCCGGCGGAAGCCGCGGCACAAGGACCGTGTGACCTCTACGCGACCGGTGGCACGCCGTGCGTGGCGGCGCACAGCACCACGCGTGCGTTGTACGGCGCGTACGACGGTTCGCTATACCAGGTCCGGCGCTCGTCGGACAACACCACGCGGGACGTGGGCCCGTCGAGCGCGGGCGGAGTCGCCAACGCCGCCACGCAGGACTCCTTCTGCGCGGGCACGACGTGCCTCATCAGCATCATCTACGACCAGTCCGGCCGCGCGAACCACCTCACCCAGGCACCTCCCGGCGGGTTTCCCGGCCCGGCTCCGGGCGGCTACGACAACCTCGCGGTCGCGACCGCCGCGCCGACGATGATCGGCGGGCAGAAGGCGTACGGCGTGTTCATCGAGCCCGGCACCGGCTACCGCGACAACAGGACCAACGGCATCGCGACCGGCGACCAGCCGGAGGGCATCTACGCCGTCGTCGACGGCACGCACTACAACGGTGGCTGCTGCTTCGACTACGGCAACGCGCAGACGGACGGCCAGGCCGACCGGCAGGGCATCATGGAG
>DATMCA010000254.1:0-3448 GCA_035559015.1 Umezawaea sp.
GGCTGGGTGTCGGGCGTCCCGATGCTCGCAGCCATGTCTTGCTGGATCTCGGGCACCGTCAGAGCGACGTTGTAGATCCGCACCTCGTCGATCAGGCCCGAGAACCACTCCGGCCAGACGTTGTTGCCGCCGATCGTCACCGCGCCGGTCGAGGTGGAGATCGCTCCGGTCGCCGCCTGGCTACCGACCTGGGTTCCGTTGACGTAGAGCCGCAGGGTCGAACCGTCGTAGGTGACAGCCAGATGGCTCCAGGTGTTCAGCGGAAGCGCACTCGTCCCGCGCTGGTCGTGGTCGCTGCCGCCGGTGACGGCGTTCCCGCTCGGAACTGCGCTGCCGGTGTTCGCGTACAGGGCGTAGGCGTAGTTGTTCGGCTGCGACTTGAAGACCGCGGTCCGCCAGGTGTTGCTGCCGAGCGCGCTCGGGTTGACCCAGGCCTCGAGCGTCATTCCGGCGGTGAGGTCGAGCGAGCTCGAGTCGGGGATGGTGACGATCGAGTTGGTGCCGTTGAAGCTCAGCGCGCTGCCGAACTTACCGCTGGCGCTCCAGGTGGCGTTACTGATCGTGCCGGTGTTGTTGTTCCCCGAAATATCGTGGGCGGTCGTCCCGGATCCTTCGTCGAAGCTGTAGGCGCCAACGAGGTTCTGACGAGGGCCTCCGCTGTTGTTGACGGTGATGTTGACCGCCGCCGACGTCGTGGTGTTCCCGGCGGGGTCAGTCGCTACGGCCGTGATCGCGTGCGAACCGTTGGCGACCTGTCCGCTGTCCCACTGAAGCGAGAACGGCGCTCCGAACTGCTTCGTGCCGAGATTTGCACCGTCGAGCTTGTACTGGACGTTGTCGATGCTGGTGTTGTCGGTGGCATTCGCGGTGAGCGACACGTTCCCCGACACCGATGCGCCGTTCGCCGGCGCGGTGACCGAGACCGCCGGCGGCGTCGTGTCCGTCGGCTGATTGACGTGGATGATCGACGCGACCGACGGGACGCTGTTGCCGTTGAGGATGAACAGCATGTAGTCGCCGGGGGGTGCGAGGTTCGCGTTCCCCGGGGCAGTTGCCGTCACCTTCCCCGACCCGGTGGTGAAGTTCAGGAACTGGAACCGCTGGTTCTGGTCGAACCCGTGTGTCACCGACGGCAGGCGGATGAGCGAGATCTTCGAGATGCTCGCCGCATCCGGGGTGTTGATGTCGAACGAAGCGCCGTAGTTGATGTTGCTCGGAGCCGAGGAGATGGTGGGCCGCGCGCCCTTGAAGAGGTAGGGCGGTGAGTAGATCTCTGCGTTCGTCTGGTTGACCGCGCCCGACCCCGGGAGCTGGCCACCGCCGGCCATCAGGACCCGGCCGTCGGGAAGCAGGAGGGCGGTCGAGTGGTACTCGCGGCCGTTCTGCAGCGAGGCGACTGTCGACCAGGTCTCCGTATCAGGGTCCCAGATCTCCGCGGGCAGCACTGCCTTGCTGATGTCGACGCCGTCCGAGGTCGACATGCCGCCGCTGGCGAACACCTTGCCGTCCGGAAGGAGCGTGAGGTTCTGGTAGGCGCGAGGGAACGCCATCGCGCTCGTCTCGCGCCATGCGGGAGTCGCTGCGTTCATATCGATCACAGCGGTGCGCCCGTGCGCGTTGTACACCTGCGAGCCCGCGAAGTCCGGATCGGCCCAGGTGCCGGCCTTCATGATCTTGTTCGGGCGGTACATGACCGCGCTCATTCCGTCGAACGGGCTCGTGCCGACCACGGACCACTGCCAGGTCCTCGGATCGAGGATGCGAGTGGTCGTGTCGGGCCCCGCGTCGAAGAGGCGCCCGTCGCTGAGGACGAACATGAACGGGTAGAGCGGCGATGTCAGTCGTGCGCCGTCGAGGTCGGTCCAGGTGTTCGTCCGAGGGTTGAAGACCTCGGGCAGAGAGTTGACCGAGGCGTCCGTGAGCGAGTGTGGCTGTCCGGTGCGGTCCTGCACGATGTTGTCGCCTGCGATCGTGAAGACTCGCCCGTCCGGCAGCTGCGTCACGGTCGGGTACCAGCGGCCGACGGTCATGTCGGGAGCACGGAAGTACTGGTTCGTGCTCGGATTGAAGATCGTCGTGTCGGCGAGGCCGTTGTCGGCCGAGATGTGCCCGCCGACCAGCAGCAGGCGGCCGTCGGCGAGCTGGATGTGTCCGGCGCAGAAGAGGTTGCGGCTGTAGGGGATCCCGACGAACGTGTCGAGCACCGGGTCCCAGAGGCGCTCCGAGTTCGGAGCGGCCGCAAACCCGTCGAGCACGAAGACCTGGCCGTTGGGCTCGAGCGACATGTGCACGGCGACTTCGGGCCACTGCTCGGGCGCGCTCCACTGGCCGACCTGATCAGGCGCGAGACCCGCGGCCCTCGACCCGCCGAGGAGCATCAACGCCACCACGACCACGCCTGCGAGCAACGCCAAGCGCGGCCACGACGGGATCAATCGCCAGAGACGCTGGGTGTGGGCAGCCGTCGTCCGCACGCTAAGACCGGCGTTCTCCGCCGGCACTTCTGCTTTATCTCCCGCGCGCGCAGGGCGAGCAACGGCCGCGCGTTCAGACTCCCCCTAACCGGAGGTCGAGGATGGTGCCGCGGCCGGTGCAGCCGAGTGCGCACTCGCCGGCCTGCGCAGAAAGGCCCTCGAGCTAGGGGCCTACCCGCGTGTTCATGTCCGCCTGGATCTCCGTCGTGCTCAGGGCGCGGTTGTAGATCCGCACCTCGTCGATCAGGCCCGCGAACCACTCCGGCCAGATGGTGTTGCCGCCGATCCGCAGCGCTCCGGTCGAGGTCGCGATCGAGCCGACGACGAGCAGCTGCGAGACCTGGGTGCCGTTGACGTACAGCCGCAGCACGTTGCCGTCGTAGGTCGAGGCCAGGTGCACCCAGGTGTTGAGCGGGAGCGCGCTGGTGCCGTTGTCGCTCTGGGCCGAGCCGCCGACCCGCACCTCGGTGGTGGGGACGGTGGTGTTGCGGTTGCCGTACAGGTCGTAGACCATGTCCCCGCTCGTCTCCTTCATCAGCACCGTCCGCCAGCTGGTGCCGAGCGCGCTCGGGTTGACCCAGGCCTCGAGCGTCATCCCGCTGGTCAGGTCGAGCGAGGCCGAGTCGGGCACGTTCACGATCGCGTTGGTGCCGTTGAAGCTCAAGGCGGAGCCGTACTTGCCGCCGGTGCTCCAGCTGGCGTTGGCGATGGTGCCGTTGTTGCCGTTGCCGGACAGGTCGGGCAGGCTGGTGCCCGAGCCCTGGTCGAAGGAGTACGCCGCCACCAGCCCCAGCGGCGGGGCAGTGCTGACGGTGGCGCTGGCCTCGTTCGAAGGCGCGCTCAGGTTGCCGGCCGCGTCCTCGGCTTGCACCTTGTAGTAGTAGGTGCCCGCGCCCAGGCCGCTGTCGCTGTAGCTCGTCCCCGTCGGCTGGGCGATCCGGTTTGCGGGCCCGGGGGTGAAGCCGGAGGTGGTC
>DATMCA010000255.1:0-9188 GCA_035559015.1 Umezawaea sp.
AGCACGCCCTGGGTGAGCGTCCCGATGACCAGGAACGTCGTGACGTCGGGCGAGTAGGCCTGGAAGGCGAAGCCGACGCCGAGCACGGCGAGCGCCCCCGCCGCGAGGTACAGGGCGGTGGTGGGGCTGCGGCGGAACAGGCGGTCGCTGTGGACGCCGCCGAGCGTCGCGCCCACCAGCCCGCCGACCGCGCCGACGGCGAAGATCGCGCTGCGGGCCGCCACGCCCTGCCCGAGGTGGTCTTCGAGGATGAAGGACAGGTAGATCGGCACGGCGATCGCGCACAGGCCGAACGCGCTGAGCGCGATCACGACGAAGACGAAGGTGCGGACCTTCCGGAGTCGCGCGAGCGCGGCCCGCAGCGGCACGGGTCGAGCGGCGGGCGGCGGCCGGTCCCCCGGCGCGGTCTCCCGCTCGAAGCGCCCCCTGGCCGGTTCGCGCAGTCGCAGGGCGGCCAGGCCGAGGACGAGGCCCGGCAGGGCGAGTGAGGCCATCGCCCACCTCCACGGCTCAAGCTGCTCGGGGACGACCGCCGCGGCGAGCGCGGCCAGGGCGGGGCCGGCGATGATGCCCAGGGGTTGGGCGCCGCGGTGCAGGCCGAGCACCCGGCCGCGGCCCTCCCGCGGGTAGGCGTCGGTCAGGATCGACGTCTGGATGGGCGCCTCGCCCGCCTTGCCGATGCCCGCGAACATGCGGACGACGGCCAGTTGCCACAGGTTCTGGACCACGCCGAGGAGCCCTGCCGCGGCGGCCCAGACGAGGGTGACGACGCCGGCGATGGTCGTGCGGCGGTGCCGGTCCCCGAACCAGCCGAGCGGCAGCGCGGCGAGCGCGACCACGGCGCCGGCGAGCGCGGACACGACGATGAGCGCCGACGTGGTGAGGCCCAGCGACTCCCGGATCTCGGGCGCGAAGACGCCGAACACCGCGTTGTCGACGCTGTCGAGCACCTGGAACCCGACGATCACGCCGAGCGTCGCCCGCCCGCCGACGGACACCACCTCCCGGAACGTCATCACCGGCTCGCGTGCGCCGTTCCCGGTCCTGAGGTCGGGCTCGCTGTCGGGAGCGGGGGAACGGGGGTCGTCGGTCACGGCGCGGTCTTGGTCGGTCATCGGAGCCCTTTCACGGCGATGCCGGGCGTGCGCCACCTCGGGAGTGGCCTGGCGGCGGGTACGTCTCTATGCTGGCCAACATAGAGACGACATGTCAACACAGAGATTCACGTTCGGTCGGCGAACGTGGGAGAGGCAGGGGTTGTGAGGGACTGGAAGGGATCCGTCGCGTTCATCACCGGCGGAGGGCAGGGCATCGGCCTGGGAATCGCGCGGGCGTTGGGGAAGCGCGGCGTGCGCCTCGCGCTGGCCGACGTGGACGAGGCGGCGCTGGCGCGCGCCGGGGCCGAGCTGTCGCCGCTGACGGAGGTCCGGACCGTTCGGCTGGACGTGCGGGACCGGGAGGCGTTCGCCTCGGCCGCCGACGAGGTCGAGGCGGAGCTGGGACCCGTCGACCTGCTGTTCAACAACGCGGGCATCGCGCCGTTCTCGTCGGTCGCGGAGCTGCGGTACGAGCAGTGGGACGTGGCCCTCGGCATCAACCTGGACGGCGTGGTCAACGGGATCCAGACGTTCCTGCCCCGGATGATCGGGCGCGGCGGGGGCGGGTACGTGGTGAACACCGCCTCGGGCGCCGGTCTGGTGGCGGGCCCCAACGTGCTCTACTCGACGGCCAAGTTCGCCGTGGTCGGGCTGTCGGAGTCGCTGAGCCAGGCGGTGGCCGAGCACGGCATCGACGTGAGCGTGCTCTGCCCCGGTCCCGTCGCCACCGACATCCTGCGCAACTCCCGGTCGGCGGGCGAGGAGGTCTCCCCGGCCCGGTTCGGCGACGAGGTCCTGCGGAGCACCGAAGCGTTCCTCAGCGCGGGCACCGGCGTCGACGCGGTCGGCGAGATGGTCGTCGCCGGGATGGAGGCCCGGTCGCTGTGGATCCACACGGACGCCTCGATGCGGCCCTGGGTGACCACGCGGATGGAGGGCATCCTCGACTCGATGCCCACGGCCGTCGAGGTTTCCTGACCGTGCGGCGGCGCGCGGTCCGGAGGTCGCGCGCCGCGGGGCGGATCAGTCGGTCCGCGCGCCGTCGCGGGCGGGCGTCCGCCAGACCTCGGCGAGGTTCTTCTCGAACAGGGTGGCGACCGACCGCATGGCCCCGTCGAGGTCGAAGCTGTCGGGGTCGATGAGCGCCTGGAGGTGGATCCCGATCAGCGCTCCGTTGAGCGCCACCGCGAAGGCGCGCTCCTGCTTCGCCGCGACCGCGGGATCGACATCCTTCGGGCGCTGCGCGCGCACCCAGAGTTCGAGGCCGTCGCGCCGCCGGGCGAGGAACTCCTGGTACCGGGCGTGGACGGTGCCCGTGCTGCTCATGGCCTCGGTCAGGAGCATGAACGTCAGCGCCGAGTTGCCGCTGCGCACCCAGGCGGCGTAGTCGTCGAGCAGCTCGGCGAGCGGCGGCAGGGCTTGGTGGCGCTCCGGGACCATCACGCGGTCGATCGCGCGTTCGACGACGGCGATCACCAGGCCGTCCTTGTTCTTGAAGTGCCACGGGATGGAGCCGCGGCTGATGCCGGAGCGCTCGGAGATGTCCACGAACGACGTGCGGTCGAACCCGCGGTCGGCGAACAGCTCCTCCGCCGCGTCGAGGATGCGGCGGCGGCTCTCCTCGCCGATCTCGTCGATCCGGCGCTGTCCTCGGGGGCTCACGTGGTCATCCTAGATCGACCGCCGGAACGGGCTGAGTAGTTCCACGGATGCCCACGCCGACGTCCGCGGTGCCACAGTGATCACGTGGTGGACACGGGGGAGCGGTCCGCGCCGGTTCGGCGCGGGATCCGGGCGGTGGCGCTGGAGGTCGGGCTGGTCGGGGTGGCCGGCGCGGTCCTGACGCCGCTGGGCGTCGGGTTGGCGGTCGGCGCGCTGTTCGTGGGACAGGTGGGTTTCCTCATCGCGGTGCCTGCCGTCTTCGCGCTGCTGGTGGCTGTGCTGTCGGCGGTGGCCAAGGTGGCGCCCGACGAGTCGTGGTTCACCGGGACCCGCGGCGGGCGGGTGTTCTGGGGCCTGGTCGTCGGCGGCGTCGGTGCCGGGCTCTGGCTGCTCGGGTGGGGCGTCGGCGACGAGGCGGGCCTGGGCATCAGCCGGTCCGCGGCGTTGTGGGTGCCCGCGAGCGTCCTGCTGTTCGCGCTGGTGGCCGGGGTGCTGCTGCGGCGGTGGTACCTGGCGCTCGGGTCGCTGGCGGTGCTGGTCGTGGCCGGCCTGCTCCTGCTCAGGGCGCTCGCGGCCGTCCTGCCGTCCGAAGTGGACCAGCGGCTGGCGGGCGCGCACCTGTCCGGTGAGCCGATCATGGTGGCCGACGTGCCCGGCTACCACGTGCTGCCCCAGCAGAGGTCGTGGCAGCTGGAGCCGGACGGCGCGGATCCCTACCCGCCGTCGCCGTTCGTCAGCCTGCGCTCGCTCCCCGACACGTCGGGGCCGGACTGCGAGGTCGACGCGTACTCGTCCGCGTACCCGGCCGTGCGGAGCTGCGAGGTCGACCGCCCCGGTCTCTTCTTCCTCCTCGGCGCCGCGTCCGCCAACGCCTACGTCCACCGCGTCGACGGCGCGCGGCTGGTGCTCACCGCCCCCGACACGGTCGACCGCGAGGTCCTGCGGGAGGGTGTCCTCACCGCTCGCGCGACGGGACCCAGCGGCTTCTTCACCGCGACCGTGCCCGGCTACACGGCCACCTCCACCTCCCTGGAGGAGACCGTCTTCACCCCGGACGACCGGACCCTGCTCCCCGGCGCCCGGCACGTCCGCGTCGAGACCCGGCCGGCCGCGATCGGCGGCGAGTGCCTCTACGGTGCGCTGGACTGCCAGGTCGAGTCCCCGGTGCTGCGGTACGAGCGCTACGGGGACGACCACGGGTACGTGCGGACCGTCGACGGCTTGGAGGTCCGGGTCCAGGGAGGGTTGGCGGTGGGCAAGGACGTGCTGCGCACCGCCGCGCTGGCCGCGCGCCGGGCCACGGACGACGACCTGCTGCTCATCCTGCCCCCGCCACCGCCGACCCCGCCCGACCACTCGGTCAGGGCGGGGGTGCGCGAACTCGCCCGAGCGCTCTTCGGCACCCCGTAGGCCGTTCCTCCGGTCTACGGGGTGATGGTCCGGGTCAGCAGGTCCCGGAGCGCGTCCGGTGGTTCCAGCCCGAGTTCGTCCAGCAGCACGCGGCGGCACTGGTCGAACTGGTGCTGGGCCTCCGCGCGGTTGCCCGCCGCCAGGTGGGCGTTGATGAGCACGCGGTGCGCGCTCTCCCGCAGCGGTTCGGCCTGCACGGCGGCGAGCCCCGCCGCGACGGCCTCACCGTGCCTGCCCGCGGCGGTCAGGCGCCGTGCCATCGCCTCCAGCGCGTAGAGCCGGAGTTGGTGGTACTGCTCCTGCTCCAGCAGCACCCACTCGTTGTCCGACCACTCCGGCAGCAGGTCCGAGGACAGGTCGTCCCAGGTCTGCCTGGTCAGGATGTCCTCGCACAGCGACGACTTGTCGAGCAGCTGGTGCGCGCGGGCGATCGCGTCGTGGACGTCGACGCGGATGTCCGCCGCCAGCGCCACCTCCTGCGCCGACGCGTCGATGATCCCCGGCTCGGTGCGCAGCGCGCGCCACAGCGACGAGCGCAGGTTCGCGTTCGCGCGCGTCGTGGTCGCCTCCGGCCACAGCGTCCGGGCCACGTACGTGCGCGATCGAGGCCTTCCCTGGAGCGCGAGGAAGGCGAGCAGTTGTTGCGCGCTCGACGAGAGCGTGATCCGCTCACCCTCGACGAGCAGCGCGAATCCTTTGAGCAGCCGCAAAGTCACGACCTGCTGTAAACCAGTCCGCATCGGTCCCCCACACGGCGACGCCTCAGCATCGGAACGCCCCTCCACGTTGAGTATCAGTCAACTTCCCCTGGGGCGTTACGGCACAGTGTGCTCCTCAACCGTCATCGAGGCGTCACCGGAACGTCGTCGGGCCTGCTCCGCAGCTGTGTCAGCCACGCTTCGACGGCCGCGTGCACGGCTTGCGCGGAACCCGCCGCGGTCGGGGTCGCGTGCCGCGAACCGATGGAGGAGAAGATCCGCACGCGCAAGCGGTCCGGGTGCCCGCCCTCCAGCCACGCGCGCATCACCATGCTGCCGGTGTGTTCTTCGGAGACTTCCACGGGGTCCACAGAACACGAGGATGCACCCGGGATGTCACCGCCGCGTCGTCGGCGCGTCAACGCGCGGGGCGCGGAACGCACCGGTGACGGCACCGCGACGAACGGATCGCGGATGTGACACGCGCGGCTGGAATCCTGCCGTGGCACCGCTGGGGATCGTCCTGCGGTGAGGGGTGGGAGGAAGCACGTGGGGGACTTCGGTGTCGTGGCCGACGTTTCGACCATCGTCGTCGACCGGTTGAACCGCGCGCTCGCAGGCTTGAGCGACGAGTCGTTGAGAGCCGTGCTGCACGACCTGTCCGAGCCCGTGCCGACGGACGAGCCGAAGCTGACGGTGTTCCTGTACGAGATCGCGGAGGACCCGACCTCCCGCAACCGCCCGCCGGTCCGCTCGCTGCCCCCGGACCCGCCCACCAGCCGCAAACCGCCGATGGCGTTGCTGCTGCGGTACCTCGTCACGCCGTGGGGAGGCGACCAGCTGACCCAGCACCGCATGATCGGCCGGGCGCTCCAGGCGTTCTACGACGACGCGATCCTCGACGGCGAGGAGCTCACCGGCAGCCTCGCCGCGAGCACCGACGCGCTGCACGTCACCCTGGCCCCGCTGACGCTCGACCAGAAGTCGTGGGTCTGGTACGCGATCCAGAAGCCCTACCGGCTGTCGCTGAACTACGAGATCCGCGTGGTGAACCTGGACTCCCTCGACGTGTCGGCCGTCCGGCTGGTCAGCAGCCGCACCATCAACGGGGTGCCGCCGTCATGACCGGTTTCTACCGCGTCGAGAGGTCCGTGCTGTACAGCCCGGCCTGGTTCGTGCCGTTGGACGAGGTCACCGGCCGCGCGCGGACCGCCGGGGTGACGGCGGAGCTGGATCGTTTCGACGACGCCGCGAACGCGTGGCTGCCGGAGGACGTGCGGGCGGTCCGCACGCCCAGCGCGGTGATCGCCTATCCGGGCCTGGGCAGGCGCGGCGCCCCCGGCCGGTACCGGGTCCGCTTCGGCGCGGCCGGGTTCGCACCGCTGTACCCGGCCGACGACGAGCCGTTCGCCGCGGACGTGGTCGGCGTCGAGTTCCGGACCTTCCCCTACGACGAGACCAGGCCACCGGCCGAGTTCGCCGAACCGAGGGTGGTCCGGCTGCTGCCGAGCGCCTCCTTCCCCCACGGGCCGGGCGTGCGCACCGTGTTCGGCGTCGTGGTCGACGGGCTGACGCGGGAGCCCGTGGCGAACGCGCTGGTGGCCGCCGAGGGCACGACCGGCGCCGACGGCGTCGCCTGGCGGGAGCGCACCCTGACCGACGCCCGCGGCGTGTTCCGCCTGGCCCTGCGCTGGGGAGGCGAACCGGACGGCGACGACGAGACGTTCCTGCTGGTGGCCACCGAGCGACCGGGTCGCACCGGGTCGCTCCTGGTCCGGTTGCCGGGGGACCGCGCCCGCGGGCTCGTCGTCGAGATCGCGGGATCCGACCATCCATCACGGACCAGCAGGGAAAGTTAGGAGCCAGCCATGCCCGAGTACCTCAGCCCCGGCGTCTACGTCGAGGAGATCGACGCGGGGCCGCGGCCGATCGCGGGGGTGAGCACCAGCACCGCGGGCATGGTCGGGGTCACCCAGCGCGGACCGACCGACGGCAAGCCCAAGCTCGTCACGAACTTCCTGGAGTTCCAGACCACGTTCGGCGGGTTCCTGGCCGAGCCCGACCAGCCGGTCCGCGACCTCTGGGCGAACAACCCCGGCGAGGGCGGCCGGTGGTGGCTGTTCCCGTTGGCGGTCAAGGGCTTCTTCGACAACGGCGGTCAGCGCCTGTACGTGAAGCGGGTCGCGAGCTCGGGAGCCGTCGCCGCGTCCGGCACCCTGGGCCAGGGACTGGTCAGCGCCGTCGCGCGGGACGCCGCCGCCGGGTCCACGTCGTTGGAACTGGGCCACGTCATCGGTTTCACCGGGACGGACGCCATCACGATCTTCCGCGGCGGTGACAACGTCGACATCGGCAGCGCGACCATCACCGGCTACAACGCGACGACCCGGCGGATCCAGCTCGCCTCACCGCTGAGCGTCGAGGTGAAGGCCGCGCGGGGGGACTACGTGCAGGTCGGCACCCGTGCCGACACGCCGACCCTGCGGTTCTCCGCGTCCAGCCCCGGCGCGTGGGGCTCCGGTGTGCAGGTGCGGTTCCAGGCGTCGGCGAGTTCCACGCTGCCCGTGCTCGCCGAGCCGCAGGAAGGTCCGCTGTTCGTCACCCAGTTCGCCGAGGAGTCGGCCGCCAACAGCGACACGATCGTCGTGAACGCGGTGCCGGGGCTCGATCCCGACCCGCTGCCGGACGCCGTGTGGATCCTCATCAACAACCGGCGCTTCAGCGTCACCGTGGGCCAACCGGCCGACGGGCGGGTCACGTTGACGCTGCCGCCGAACACGAACCACCCGGTGTGGCGGGTCGGACTCGGCGTCCGCCGGGTGCGCCTGGCGAACGAGGGCGCGGGTCCGACGCTGCGGATCGGCGGCGCGAGCAGGCTGTACGAGAACGCGGTCACCCAGCTCGACACCGGCAACGCCCTGACCACCCTGCGGGTCGTGTCGATCGAGGACGACCGCGTCACCTTCGACGCCGACACCCCGGACCAGGTGTTCGAGTCCGCCAAGCTGCTCCTCGTCGAGGGCGTCCTGGACGCCCGGTACACCGACCCCGGCGGCGCCTCGGTCACCGAGACGTTCCGCAACCTCAGGCTCACCCCCGATTCCGACCCGGCGAGCGTGTCCGCCGTGCTGGCCCGCTAGTCGCGGCTCGTGACCGCGACCGCGCTGCCGGACCTGTCCACCGACCCCGCCCGGTTCCCCACCCCGGCGACCGGCGGCGCGTGGCTGCCGCTGGCCGACGGTGGCACCGACGGCTTCGAGGACCTGTCGGTCGGGGACTTCGTCGGGGCCGACGGCGGCAGCGGCAAGCGCACGGGCATCGTCGCGCTGGAGGACATCGACGAGATCTCGGTCTGCGCGGTCCCCGGCGTGTGGTCCGGCACCGTCGAGTCGGCGCTCATCACGCACTGCGAGCTGCTCAGGGACCGGTTCGCGATCCTCGACCCGCAGGACGGGCTCGACATCGAGGGCATCCAGACGTTCCGGGAACCCTTCGACACCAAGTACGCGGCGCTCTACTACCCGTGGCTGGTCGCCAACGACCCGTCGACGAACCGGTTCGTGGAGGTGCCGCCCTCCGGCCACCTGGCGGGCATCTACGCCCGCGTCGACTCCGAGCGCGGCGTGCACAAGGCGCCCGCGAACGCCGTCATCCGGGGGATCCGGCTCACCGACGGCATCGCGCAGGACATCACCAAGCGGCACCAGGACCTGTTGAACCCCAAGGGGATCAACGCGATCCGGTTCTTCCCCGGACTCGGGCAGCGGGTGTGGGGCGCGCGGACGCTGTCGTCGGACACGTCGTGGAAGTACGTCAACGTGCGCAGGTTGTTCCTGTTCATCGAGGAGTCGATCGACGAGGGCACGCAGTGGGTCGTGTTCGAGCCGAACGACGAGTCGCTGTGGGCGCTGGTGCGCCAGACGGTCTCGAACTTCCTCACCACGGTCTGGCGCACCGGGGCGCTCGCGGGCACCACGGCCGAGGAGGCGTTCTTCGTCACCTGCGACCGCTCCACGATGACCGAGGACGACATCGCGAACGGACGGCTGATCTGCCTGATCGGTGTGGCGCCGGTCTTCCCGGCCGAGTTCGTCATCTTCCGGATCCAGCAGAAGACCCGCGAGCAGCAGCTCGTCTGAGACCACGAAGTGATTGAGAGGCAACAGAGATGCCACCTGTGACGCGGGACGATCCGTACGCCGCCTATAACTTCCTGGTCATCGTGACCAACGTCAGCGATGACGGCGTGGCGGTGAGCGGGTCCTTCACCGAGGTCAGCGGGCTGGACGTGGAGCTGCCGGTGATCGAGTACCGCACCGGC
>DATMCA010000256.1:0-2182 GCA_035559015.1 Umezawaea sp.
AGCGCGGGCACGCCGAGGATCTCGGCCGCCCGCTCGCAGCCCGCCCGGCGAGCGCCGTAGCCGCCGTCGGTGTGCGAGTGGCTCGCGCGGGTGTCGACCACCAGCACTTCGAGGCCTGCCGCGGCCGCGTCGAAGAGCACCTGCTCGGACTTGCCGGACCGGACGTCGAGGAACAGCGCGTGCGCCTCGACGCAGCACAGCGACGCGGTCTGGTCGAGCAGCCCGGTGGGCGCGCCGACGAAGTCGTTCTCGGAGCGCTGCACCCAGCGGGCGATCTCCTGGCGGGTCGGCGAGGACGCCTCGTCACCGTCGGGCGACCGGTCGGCCAGGCCGAGCAGCGCCAGCGCCACCGCGCACTCCAGCGCGTGCGACGAAGACAGGCCCGCGCCCGCGGGCACGTCGCCCGCGACCATCAGGTCCGCGCCGCCGGTGATGCCCTGCGACCGCAGGACCCAGGCGACGCCGGAGGGGTAGGCGGCCCAGCCCGACACGAGGTCGGGTTCCAAGTCGGCGATCGGGAACGGGTCCGCCTGCTGGACGTTGCCGTCCACGCCCAGCGTTCCGACGGCGAGAACGCCGTCCTCGCGCGGGGCCGCGGCGACGGCGATCCGGTAGGGGAGGGCGAACGGCAGCACGAAGCCGTCGTTGTAGTCGGTGTGCTCGCCGATCAGGTTCACCCGGCCGGGTGCGGACCAGATGCCCGTGGGCACCCGGCCGTACACCTGCTGGAACGCCGCGGCGGCTCGGTCCGCTGTCGTCACCGCGCCTGCACCATGACGGCGTGCGCGACCGACGGGTCGAGCGTGGCGGTGCTTCCGTTGCCGCGGACCTTGATGACCTTGGCGCCCGCGAGCGCGTCGACCTCGACGGTTCCGCCGGGGATGACGCCCGCGTCCTTGAGCTCGGCCATCAGGTCGGGGTCGAGCTGGATGTGCTCGGCGATCCGCCGCACCTCCACCTTGCCGCCACCGCGGCGCGCGACCTCGTCGATGCGGATCAGGTCGGCCTCGACGGCCGGTGCCGGCTCGCCGTCGCCGAGCTTGTCCAGGCCGGGGATCGGGTTGCCGTAGGGAGAGGTCGTGGGGTTGCCGAGGAGCTTGATGAGCTTGCGCTCGACCGCCTCGCTCATCACGTGCTCCCAGCGGCAGGCCTCGCTGTGCACGTGCTCCCACTCCAGGCCGATGATGTCGACGAGGAGGCGCTCCGCGAGCCGGTGCTTGCGCATGACCGCGATGGCCAGGTTGCGGCCCTGGTCGGTCAGTTCGAGGTGGCGGTCGCCCGCCACGATGACGAGCCCGTCGCGCTCCATGCGGCCGACGGTCTGGCTCACGGTCGGACCGCTCTGCCCGAGGCGCTCGGCGATGCGCGCCCGCAGGGGCACCACACCCTCTTCTTCGAGCTCGTAGATCGTCCGGAGATACATCTCCGTGGTGTCGATGAGGTCGTTCACGCCCGCTCCCCTTCGTATGTCGTCAATGCTAGTCGCACCCGAGGTCACCACAGGCCGCGTGTGGTGCCGAGGTCCGATGCGGGGCGGTGCAGGATGGGTCTCGTGCATCCTTTGATCAGCACCGAAGCCCTCGCGACGGCACTGAACGGTGACCGTCCACCCGTCGTTCTCGACGTTCGCTGGCGACTCGGTGGACCACCCGGACGTCTAGACTACGAGGTCGCGCACATTCCCGGTGCGGCATATGCGGACCTGGACACCGAACTTTCCTCGCCACCCGGCCAGGAAGGCAGGCATCCGCTCCCGGAACCGGCCGATCTGGAGCGCGTGCTGCGCGCCGCGGGTGTCCGGTCCGGTCACCCGGTGGTCGCCTACGACGGTGGTGACGGGTCGGTCGCCGCCCGCGTCTGGTGGCTCCTGCGCTGGGCGGGCCACGAGGAGGTCGCCGTGCTGGACGGTGGCTTCGCCGCTTGGACCTCGGAGGACAGGCCCGTCACCGCGGACGCGTCCGCTCCGGAACCGGGTGACGTCGAGGTCCGGCCCGGCGCCATGCCGGTCGTCGACGCCGACGGCGCGGCCGCGCTGGCCCGCGCCGGAGTCCTCCTGGACGCCAGGGCGGGCGCCCGCTACCGCGGCGAAACCGAACCCGTCGACCCCAGGGCCGGCCACGTGCCCGGAGCCCTCAACGCCCCGTCCGCCGAACACGTGGACGCCACCGGCCGCTGGCTGACC
>DATMCA010000257.1:0-11930 GCA_035559015.1 Umezawaea sp.
CGCGAGCACCCCGAGACCTGCCACCTCGGCGCCGCCGTGCAGGTCCTGCACCGCCGCGCGGTGAGCCAGCACTTCGGCGCGAGTCGACTCCACCGGTCAGCGCGGGGCGAGGACGGCGTCGACGACCTGCTCCGGTTCGAGGTGGTCCGTCACGACCTCGATCGTCGCGACCTCCCG
This sequence comes from Umezawaea sp., assembly GCA_035559015.1. Lineage (GTDB taxonomy): Bacteria > Actinomycetota > Actinomycetes > Mycobacteriales > Pseudonocardiaceae > Umezawaea. The sequence goes on from DATMCA010000257.1 coordinate 178, forward strand.
GTAGAGCGGCAGCCGAGCGTCCAGCAGCGCCTTGAACGTCGCCCGCGGGTTGATGCCCGTGAGCAGCGGCCGTGCGCTGGACAGACCGGTGCGCCGAACGCCCTCGGCCATGCCGACGTTGAGGAACACCACGGTGTGCCCGGCCAGGAGTTCCCTGGTCGCGGCCGACAGGACCGCACCGCCGCCGAGGGCCAACACACCCTCGTGCGTCTTCAGCCCGTCCGCGACGGCCTGCTCCTCCATCGCCCGGAACACCGGCTCGCCGTCACTGGTGAAGATGTCCGAGATCGGCTTGCCCGCACTCGCGACGATGTCCTCGTCCACGTCGCGGAACGGCAGACCGAGCCGTTCGGCCAACATCTGACCGATGGTCGTCTTGCCCGCACCGGGCGGACCGAGGACCACGTAAGCGGGGGCGCTCACAGAACCGCCGTCCTTCCTGGCAGAAACCTTCGCGTCACGCCGGAACGGCAACCGGCACCGCCCGAATCGCCCTCACCAAAGCCGGGGGCAACCCATGCAGACCGAGCTGCCTCATCCTGAAGGCACGCCCGAACCCGCGCTCCGGCCGGACCCCGACGAGCAACAAACAGGTGCTGCACGGCGGCGCGGCTCGACAGTGGTCGGGAAGCCGGGGACGCCGTTCCGCCGTGAACGACCAACGCCGACCGGCACGCCCCCGCGGCCACGGACGTGCTGTCCGGGCCCGTGGAGAACCGCGGCCGGGTCACAGGCCTTCCCAGCGGGCTTCCAGGGCTTCGAGGTAGGCGGCGACGTTGCGCTTGGTCTCGGTGATCGAGTCGCCGCCGAACTTCTCCAGCGCCGCCTCGGCCAGGACCAGTGCGACCACGGACTCCAGCACGACGCCCGCGCGGGGCACCGCGCACACGTCCGAGCGCTGGTGGATGGCGACGGCGGCCTCGCCGGTGCGGACATCCACAGTGGACAGTGCTTTCGGAACGGTCGAGATCGGCTTCATCGCGACCCTGGCGCGCAGTGGCTCGCCGTTGGTGATGCCGCCCTCCAGGCCGCCCGCGCGGTTGCTGCGGCGGGTGACGCCGGACGGACCCTTGCCGCGGTCGATCTCGTCGTGCGCCTGGCTGCCCCAGCGGGTGGCGGTGGTGAAGCCGTCGCCGATCTCGACGCCCTTCATCGCCTGCACGCCCATGAGCGCGGCGGCGAGCCGGGAGTCGAGCCTGCGGTCCCAGTGCACGTGCGAGCCGAGGCCCGGCGGCAGGCCGTACGCGATGACCTCGATCACGCCGCCCACGGTGTCGCCCGCGTTCTTGACGGCCTCGACCTCGGCGACCATCGCCTCGGTGCCCGCCGGGTCGAACGCGCGGACCGGGCTCGCGTCGACCGCGGCCAGGTCGCCGGGACCGGGCACGGGCGCGTCCTCGGGCGTCTTCGCGCCGCCGATGGACACGACGTGGCTGATGATGTCGACGTCGAAGACCTGCTTGAGGAAGTTCCGGGCGACCGTGCCCAGCGCCGTGCGCGCGGCGGTCTCGCGGGCACTGGCGCGCTCCAGCACCGGCCGGGCCTCGTCGAAGCCGAACTTCTGCATGCCCGGCAGGTCGGCGTGCCCCGGCCTGGGCCTGGTCAGCGCCTCGTTGCGCCCCGTCGGCTTGAGCTGGCTCGGGTCGACCGGGTCGGCCGACATGACCTTCTCCCACTTCGGCCACTCGCTGTTGCCGATGGTGACGGCGATCGGACCGCCCTGGGTGAGGCCGTGGCGCACGCCGCCGAGGATGTTCACCTCGTCCGCCTCGAAGCCCATGCGGGGGCTGCGGCCGAAGCCCAGCCTCCGGCGTTCCAGTTGGACCGTCAGGTCCGAGGTGGTGACCTCGACCCCCGCGACCATGCCTTCCAGCACGGCGACGAGAGCGGGTCCGTGTGATTCCCCAGCGGTGATCCAGCGCAGCACGGACGAATCCTTTCACAGCAGGAACACCGCCAGCAGCCAGGTCGAGGCCAGCAGACCCGGCCCGTGCGGAATCCCGCCATCCGGACGGGTGAGCCCGACCAGCAGGGACAGGCCGGAGGCGAGGATGGCACCGAGCGCCAGAGCCCCGTACGAGACCGCCCCGAGCACCGCCCCCAACGGCGCGGCGAGCTTCACGTCGCCACCGCCGAGCGCGCCGGGCGAGACCAGCCGCACGACCAGGTGGCCGACGCCGAAGAGCAGGCCGCCCACCAGCGCCCGCAGCCCCACGTCGTGCCCCGCGGGCACGAGGAGCACCGCCAGGACCGGGTACGCCGGGAGCGTCAGGGCGTCGGGTAATCGGCGGTGGAGCACGTCCGTCGCGGTCAGCAGCACGGCGAGCCAGCCGAGCGCCAGCGTCACCGCCAGCCAGTGCGGCGGCGGGTGCCGCAGCGCCGCCACGGTCCAGAGGACCGAGTTCGGCACCGCGCACCACAGCCAGTGCACGTCCGCGCCGCGCCGCAGCCGTCCGAGCAGCCACGCGCCCGCGGCTCCCGCCAGGAATCCCAAGACCGTCCAGTGCATGGCGTCAACGATCCGGCGGGGACTCCCTGTCGCACAAGGACGAGCACCGCCGAACGGACCTTTCACCCAGCCCCGGACGGGTGAACCTCACCCGCGCGTTCACACGAACGACCCCGGAGAGGACTGGACGCCGTCACGCGGATGCCCTTCGATGCGCCACATGCGTCGAAGGGCATCCGCGTGAGATCAGCGCTGCCAGGAGAAGAGCTGGTCGCCGACGGCGACCGTCGCCCCCTCGGAGAGGTCTCCGAGGGAGTCCGCCGGGGCGTCCAGCGCGACGACGGGGCAGATGGGCGAGAACCCGGCCGCCTCGACCTCCGCGGGGTCCCAGCTCACGATGGCCTGCCCGGCGCGCACGGTCTCGCCCTTCACCACGTGCAGGGTGAAGCCCTCGCCCTTGCGCTTGACCGTGTCGATGCCGAGGTGCACGAGCACGCCGGCCCCGCCCTCGGTGGCCACGACGAACGCGTGGGGGTGCAACGTCACGATCGTGCCGTCGACGGGCGACACGACGTCCGCGGCGACCCTGTCCGGTTCGACCGCGATGCCCGGTCCGACCATCGCCTGGGCGAAGACCGGGTCCGGCACCTCGGTCAGGGACACGACCCGACCCGCCACCGGGCTGCCCACGCTGAGGGTCACAGGAGGTCCTCGATGTCGCTGGCGATCGTGTCAGCCTCCGGCCCGACGATGACCTGCACGACGTTGCCCTGCCGCATGACCCCGTGCGCCCCCAACGCCTTCAGCGCCTTTTCGTCGACGACCGAACCGTCTTCGAGCTCACACCGCAGGCGGGTGATGCACGGCTCGATGTCGATGATGTTCGACGCCCCGCCGAGCGCAGCGAGGATCTTCTCCGCCTTCTCGTCAGCCACTTCGTGTCCTCTCTCGACTGGTGACACCGCTTGGCCACGGTCACGTAACGGCGGTTGACACCCGCTCCGCACGGAGAGCATTCTCCCCGCACAAACTGGTCTAGACCGGAAAGTACCAATGAGGTCGGCCGCAAGCGAGAGCGGGGAGGTGCACATGGGCGAGCGGGAGACCCCGACGAGGATCGTGGACGGTCCGAAGCCCAAGCACGCCCAGCTGCGCGACATCCTGCGCCGCCTCGCGGAGCAGGAGCTCCAGCCCGGTTCGCCGATCCCGTCCGAACGGGACCTGGCCGACCGCTACCAGGTGTCGCGCATCACGGTGCGCGCCGCGGTGGGGCAGCTCGTCGCCGAAGGCCTGCTCACCAGAGCCAAGGGCCGCGGCACGTTCACCGCCCGCCGCAGGTTGGACGTCCAGCTCTACCTGGAGTCCTTCACCGACGACATGCGCAAGCGCGGCATGACCCCCGCCACCGAGGTGCTGAGCCTCGACGAGGCCGTCCCGCCGGAGGCCGCGGCGTCCGCGCTGGACCTGCCCGCACGGGAGCGCGCGTACCAGCTGGTCCGCCTGCGCCGGGCCGACGGGATCCCGCTCGCCGTGGAACGCGGTTGGTACAACCCCAGGATCGTGCCGGAACTCCGCCGCCACGACCTGTCCACATCTCTTTACACGTTGATCGCGGACACCTACGGCGTTCAGCTCGACCACGCCAAGCAAACGGTGTGGGCCGAGAGCGCCGACGCCGACACCGCGAAGCTGCTCGGCGTCCGCAAGGGCAGCTCGCTCCTCGTCTTCCGCCGCGTCGCCAGTTCGCTGGGCAGACCGGTCGAGGACATGACTTCCTGGTACCGGGGCGATCTTTACCAGGTAACGATGCAATTGGACCGGACCGTCCCGGATTCCGGCCCGCACTCCGCCAAGGGAGGTACCCGATGAGCGCCAGCGCCCCACAGGCGACCGGCGGTCGCGAGATCAAGGGACTTGCCGCGCTCCAGCGCTTCGGTCGCAGCTTGATGCTGCCGATCGCCGCGCTGCCAGCGGCAGGTCTGTTGTTGCGACTCGGCCAAGACGACTTGCTCGGCAAGGACGGTCTGGGCTGGAACAAGGTGGCCGCCGTCATCGGCGCAGCCGGTGACGCCGTGTTCGCCAACCTGCCGCTGCTGTTCGCGGTCGGTGTGGCGATCGGCTTCGCGCGACGTGGTGACGGTTCGACCGCTCTGGCGGCCGTCGTCGGCTTCGTCGTCGTGCAGGGCGTGTTCAAGGCAATGTCGCCGTTCGTGCTCCCGCTCGCGGCGGACGCTCCCGCCACGGCGAAGCAGGAACTGATCGACTACCGGGTGTTGACCGGCATCATCGTCGGTCTCGTGACAGCGGCCCTGTGGCAACGGTATTACCGCATCAAGCTGCCCCCGTACCTGGCGTTCTTCGGTGGCCGTCGCTTCGTGCCGATCCTGGTCGCCGGCGTCATGATCGTCATCGGTGTCGTGCTCGGCCTGCTGTACCCGCTGTTCGACAAGGCGTTGACCTGGTTCGGCACCACGGTGTCGGAGAGCACGATCATCGGCGCGGGCATCTACGGCACGGTCAACCGACTGCTGATCCCGCTCGGCCTGCACCACATCCCGAACACCTTCGTGTGGCAGGTCTTCGGCGAGTACGAGGCCAACGGTGTGGTCAAGACCGGTGACATCCCCCGATTCCTGGCGGGCGACCCCAGCGCGGGCACCTTCCAGACCGGCTTCTTCCCGATCTTCATGTTCGCCCTGCCCGCCGCCGCGTTCGCCATCTGGCAGACCGCCAAGCCGTCGCAGAAGAAGATCATCGCCGGCATCATGGGCTCCGCCGCGCTCACCTCGTTCATCACGGGTGTCACCGAGCCGCTCGAGTTCGCCTTCATGTTCGTGGCGTGGCCGCTGTACCTGATCCACGCGGTCCTGACCGGCACCTCGCTGGCCATCGCCAACGCGCTGGGCATCCACGACGGCTTCTCGTTCTCGGCCGGTGCGATCGACTTCATCCTGAACTGGAACATCGCCACCAAGCCGTACCTGCTGATCGTCATGGGCTTGGTCTACGCGGCGATCTACTACTTCCTGTTCCGCTTCGTCATCACCAAGTGGAACCTGAAGACCCCCGGCCGCGAGGACGACGAGGACCCGGAGGCCGACCCCAGTGTCGTCACCGCCTCCGAGACCTCCACGACCTCCGGCAAGCCGCTGAGGGACTGACTCCCCTCGGGGAGCACCAAGGAAAGGACGGATCATGCCTGAGCGACGGGTCACCGTGGCGAGCAAGGTCGGACTCCACGCCCGACCGGCGGCACTGCTGGCGAAGGCCGCCGCCGGACAACCGGTCAAGGTCACCATCCGCAAGGACGACGGCCAGCCGGTGGAGGCCGCGAGCGTGCTCGGCCTGATGACACTCGGCGCGATGCACGGCGACGAAGTGGTGCTGTCCGCGGACGGCGAAGGCGCGGACGCCGCGCTGGAAGCCATCGCGGAGATCATCGCCACGGATCTCGACGAGGGCTGATTCGCCCGAGCCGCACCAGCGAAGAGGCCGTGCGTCCCAATGGGACGCACGGCCTCTTCGCTTTTCGCGGGTGGTTCACGCTCCGGGGCGGAACACCCGGGAGATCGCCTAGGAGACGGGCAGGGGCAGCAGGTCGCCGGTCGCGGCGCTCAGCGCCTTGCGCATGGCTTCGCGGGGGGCCTCCCGGCCGGTGAACTGCTCGACCTGCCCGAAGGCCTGGTGCAGCAGCATGTCGAGCCCGGTGGCCATCGTGCGGCCCTGGTCGAGCACCGCGAGGCCCAACGGCGTGGGCCACGGGTGGTAGATGACGTCGAGCAGGCACGGGGCCTTCGCGAGCGACGCGGCCACGGGCTCGGTCGCCGACGGCGGCACGGTGCTCACCAGGACGTCGGACGACGAGGCCAGCGCGGCGAAGTCGGCGTCCGCCCACTCCACCACCGACAGGCCGAGGCCGAGGCGGGACGCGCACGCGACGGCCTCTGCCGCGCGGGCCCGGTCGCGGACGACCAGGTCCACTTCGGACAGTCCCAGTGCGGCGAACGCGGCGAGGGCGGCGAGGGCCGTCCCGCCCGCGCCGAGCAGCAAACCCCTGGTACCGCTGGAGAACCCGCCGGCGAAGGCGAGCGCCCCGACGACTCCGTCCACATCGGTGCAGTCGGCCCGCCACCCGCCCGGCACGCGGACCAGCGTGTTGGCGGCCCCGACCACCGAGGCCCGCTCGGTCACCGACGTGGCCACGGCCAGCGCGGCGCGCTTGCCCGGCATCGTGACGGACAGACCGATCCACGACTCGTCGAGGCCCGCGACCAGCGCGGGCACACCGGCTTCGGCGCATTCGATCCGCGAGTACGCCCAGTCGAGGCCCAGCGCCTCGTAGGCGGCGTTGTGGAGCACGGGCGACAGGGAGTGCGACACCGGCGAACCGATGACGGCGGCGCGGGACGGCATGGCCTAGAAGACGCCTTCCTCGATCGCCTTGGCGACGGTCTTGTCGTGCTCCGGGAAGGTTTCGTTGAAGCAGGACGTACCGTCCTTCTGGCACTTCACGAAGTACAACCACTTGCCGGGCTCGGGGTTGATGGCGGCCTCGATGGCTTCCCGACCGGGCGAGCCGATGGGCGTCGGCGTCAGCCCCTTCGACGTGGCGGAGTAGGTGTTGTACGGGCCCGCGGCTTCGCGGTCCGCGTCGCTGGTCCTGATGTTCGGCTTGTCCAACTTGTAGTTGACCGTCGAGTCGAGCTCCAGGATCTTGTTGGCGGCCAGGCGGTTGTGGATGACCCGCGACACCTTGCCGAAGTCCTTGGTGAGGCCCTCCTTCTCCACCAGGGAGGCTATGGTCAGGATCTCGTACGGCCGGAAGCCGGTGGCCTTGCCGCCGGAGAGGACGCCGTAACTCTCCAGCCGCGTCACGGACGTCGTGATGACGCTCTTCAGCAGTTCCACCGCCGTCGCACCGGGCTTGAGCTGGTAGAGGCCAGGGGCGATGAAGCCTTCGAGGCGGTGCGCCTTCTCGACCTTGTTCACGTCCGACAGCGCCCACTCCGGCACGCCGAGGGCGACCGGGTCCGCGGTCTCCGCGGCCGTGCGCAGCTCCTCGGGCGTGACGCACTTCTTCACGCCGTCCAGCTCGACGCAGCTCGCCTCGGACAGCATCGAGAGGATGCCCTTGGTGACCTTGCCGTCGCCGCCGGTGATGTCGTGCAGGACGTTGCCGCCCTTGACCTCCAGCGGCGTGATCTTCGTGCCCTTGTCGAGCATGCGGGCGACCGCCGCCGCTCCGGACATCTTGGTCTTCATCAGGTAGAACCCCGGCTGGATGCCGGTCAGCCGGGCGTCGGTCTTGCCCGCCTCGGTGAACGCGCGGGCACTCGCGGTGACGCCCTGCTCCTTCAGCGTGGCCGCGATGGCGGTGACCGGGTCGCCGTCCTTGACCTCGATGACCACGTCGGCCTCGCCGGCGCCCGCGTAGTCCTCGAAGGAGCCGATGCCCGCCAGCGTCTGGTAGCCGTAGTAGGCGCCCACGCCGCCGAGGCCCAGCACCAGCGCCACGACGGTCCACAGGACGGTCCGCTTGCGCCTCACCTTGGCCCGCCTGGCGGCGGCGGCCGCCTTCCCCCGCGGACGGCTCTGCCGTTCGTCCGTGTGCACGTCAGGTTCGGTGAACAACCCGAGGTCGTCGCTCACGTGCTGTCCTTCGCTCCGGGGGCTCGATCCTCCTCAGCGGACCGGGCCACGAATCGCGCGCGTGCGTCGAGCCAGGACTGCAGGATCTCCACCGCAGCGGCCTGGTCTACAACGGCACGTTGTTTCTTGCCTCGTACGCCGCTCTGCGCCAGTACACGGCTCGCGACGACGGTCGTCAACCGTTCGTCGGTGAGCCGCACCGGCACCGGTGCGATCCGTTCGGCCAAAACGGCAGCGTACGTGGACGCCGCTTCGGCTGCCGGTCCGTGTCGTCCGGCCAGGGTCCTGGGCAATCCGACCACGACCTCGACCACGTCGTGCTCGACGACGAGCCCGGCGAGTTCCGTCAGGTCCCTGCCGGTCTTTTCGTCACGCACCAGAGTAGCGAGTGGCGTGGCCAGGAAGGGACTGGGATCACTGATGGCGACCCCCACCCGAACGGACCCGACGTCGACGGCGAGCCGCCTGCCGCGGCCGGGGTCGTCGACGCCGGGTCGATCGGGGCTGGTCAACGGGATTCGACCGCGCGATCGAGTTCGGTGCGGAGCGCCGTGATGGCGGCCGGGATCCCCGACGGATCGGTACCGCCGCCCTGCGCCAGGTCGGGCTTGCCGCCGCCACGACCGCCGAGGGCGGGCGCGAAGGAGGGCACCAGCTTGCCGGCGGCCAGGCCCAGGTCACGTGCCGCGGCCGTGGTCGCGACGACGAAGCTGGCCTTGGGGCCGTCCGGAGCGAACAGGGCCACGACGCCCGCCTTGGAGCCGAGGCGGTTGCGCACCTCGGAGCCCAGCGTGCGCAGGTCGGCCCCGGAGGTGCCCTCAGGCAGCGCGAGAGCGACCAGGGCCACCCCGCGGACGTCCAGGGCACTGTCGGCGAGCTGACCGGCGGAGGAGAGCAACTGGGCGCCCCGGAGGCGTTCCAGCTCCTTCTCGGCCACGCGCAGCCGCTCCACGAGCGCCTCGACGCGGCCGGGGACCTCGGCGTTCGGCACCTTGAGCAGGCCTGCGACGTTCTGCACCAGCGCCCGCTCCTGGGCCAGGAAGCGGAACGCCTCGATGCCGACGTAGGCCTCGATGCGGCGCACGCCGGAGCCGACGGACGACTCGCCGAGCAGCGTCACCGGGCCGATCTGGGACGAGTGCTCGACGTGGGTGCCACCGCAGAGCTCGCGCGACCAGGGGCCGCCGATCTCGACGACGCGGACGGACTCGTCGTAGGTCTCGCCGAACAGGGCGACCGCGCCCAGTTCCTGGGCGCCGTTCATGTCCGTGTAGACCACCCGGACCGGCAGGTCCTTGCGGACGGCCAGGTTCGAGACCTCTTCGATCTCGCTGCGCGTCTCCTCGGACAGGCCACCGGTCCAGGCGAAGTCGAGCCGCAGGTAGCCGGGCTTGTTGTACGAGCCGCTCTGCAGCGCGGACGGGCCGAGCACCTGCCGCAGGGCGGCGTGCACGACGTGCGTGCCCGAGTGGCCCTGGCGGGCGCCCGTGCGCCACTCCTGGTCCACGCGCGCCTCGACGTGCTGGCCCTCGGCGATCTCGCCGCTGACCACGCGGACCTGGTGCACCCACAGCTTGCGGGCGACCTTCTGGACGTCGACGACCTCCAGCTCGGCGCCGTCGGAGACGATCACGCCCGCGTCGCTCTCCTGGCCGCCGGACTCGGCGTACAGGGGCGTGCGGTCGAGCACGACCTCGACGATGTCGCCCTCGCGGGCCGACTTCACCCGAGCACCCTCGCGGACGATGCCGCGCACGGTCGCCTCGGCGGCGAGGTCGGTGTAGCCGACGAACTCCGTAGCGCCCAGGTCGAGCAGCTCGCGGTAGACCGTCTGGTCGCCGTGGCCGGTCTTCTTGCCCGCCGCGTCGGCCTTGGCGCGGGCGCGCTGCTCGGCCATCAGCTTGCGGAAGCCGTCCTCGTCGACCGTCAGACCGGCCTCGGACGCCATCTCCAGCGTCAGGTCGATCGGGAAGCCGTACGTGTCGTGCAGCTGGAACGCCTTGTCGCCCGGCAGCGTCGCGCGGCCGTCGGCCTTGATCGCGTCGGCGGCGTTCTCGAAGATCCGCGACCCGGCGGCGAGCGTCTGGAGGAACGTGTCCTCCTCGGCGCGCATGATCTGCTGGATGCGGGCGAAGTTCTCGACCAGCTCCGGGTAGGCCTGGCCCATGGTGTCGCGGACGACCTCGGCGAAGATCGGCAGCACCGGCTCGGACACGCCCAGCAGGCGCGAGGAGCGGACGATGCGGCGCAGCAGCCGGCGCAGCACGTAGCCGCGGGCCTCGTTGCCGGGGGTGACGCCGTCGCCGATCAGCAGGACGCTGCTGCGGGCGTGGTCGGCGATGACGCGGAAGCGGACGTCGTCGATCTTGTCGGCCCCGTACTTGCGACCCGACAACTCCTCCGCCTTGCTGATGACCGCGCGCACCAGGTCGGTCTCGTAGACGTTGTCCACGCCCTGGAGCAGGAACGCGACCCGCTCGACACCCATGCCGGTGTCGATGTTCTTCGCCGGCAGCTCGCCGAGAATCGGGTAGTCCTTCTTCGCCCCACCCGGTCCGCGCTCGTTCTGCATGAAGACCAGGTTCCAGATCTCCAGGTAGCGGTCCTCGTCGACGACCGGACCGCCCTCCCGGCCGTACTCGGGACCGCGGTCGTAGTAGATCTCCGAGCACGGGCCGCACGGGCCGGGGACTCCCATCGACCAGTAGTTGTCCTCGATGCCGCGGCGCTGGATGCGCTCCGCCGGCAGGCCCGCGATCTTCTGCCAGAGCTCGAAGGCCTCGTCGTCGTCGTGGTAGACGGTGGCCCACAGGCGCTCGGGGTCGAAGCCGTAGCCGCCGTCCTCCTGGGACTTGGTGATCAGCTCCCAGGCGAGCCGGATGGCGTCTTCCTTGAAGTAGTCGCCGAACGAGAAGTTGCCCGCCATCTGGAAGAACGTCAGGTGCCGGGTCGTCTTGACGACCTCTTCGATGTCACCGGTGCGCACGCACTTCTGGACGCTGGTGGCCCGCTTGTACGGCGCGGGGGCCTCGCCGAGGAAGTACGGCTTGAACGGCACCATGCCCGCGTTGACGAACAGCAGGTTCGGGTCGTCCAGCAGGAGCGAGGCGCTGGGCACGACGGTGTGGCCCGCGCGCTCGAAGTGCTCGCGGAAACGCTTGATGATCTCGTGGGTCTGCACGGCGGTGTCCTTCAGGGGGTACGGCGGTCGGAGGGCGCGGGAAGGCGGACGGCGGGGTGGCTCAGCCGTCCGCCCGACGCGCTCGCGCGCCGGAGCCGCGGCGGGCGGGCTCGGTCGAGTACCGGCCGGGGGTGTACCCGGTCTGGCGCTCGACGCTCTCCTTCAGCTCGTCCTCGCGCTCGGCCATGCCCGCGCGCACCTCGGCCCCGAAGGAGCCCAGGGCGCCCGCCAGCTCGCGGAGCCCGTTGCCGACGTTCTCGCCGATGCCCGCCGGGGTGACCTGGTGGGTCACCTGGCCGACCTTGCGGACGGCGAACACGCCTGCCGCGGCGCCCGCGGCGAACCAGAAGAGGCGACTCATCGCTTACCTCCACGCGGCCTGCGGCGGGCGTGCTTGTTGGGGGTCTCGGCGGCCTTGCGGCGCGCCCGTACTGCCTTGCTCACGCCGTACGACAGCGCGGCGGCCTTGACCAG
>DATMCA010000258.1:0-3104 GCA_035559015.1 Umezawaea sp.
GATCGAGGACGCGGTGGGCCAGGCCGAGGCGGGCGACCTGGAGAGCGCGGTGCTGTCCACCCGGCTCGCGTTCAGCTGCGCGGTCGACGCGCTCGTGGTCGTCAACGGACAGCACGACCGAAACCCCAAGTGGCGTGCTCGACGGATGCGCGCGGCGGCACCGGAGGTGCTGGCCTTCGACCGGTACTGGCGGATCGAGGTGATGCGCGACCTGGACCCGGCCGCTCCGCTGCAGTGGGTCGAGCAGACCCTCGACCTGTGTCGGGAGCTGATGAACGGTGTCGCTGAGCAGGTCCGGCAGCGGCCCGCCACCGCGTGATCCGACTCTTGTACTGGGGGGATGTTGTGATCGGAAGTGGACGAACGACGTCCGACTGCATCGGAGCGGTACCGGACTGGGCCGCGGGCAGCGTGGCCGCACTGCGCGATCGGTTGTCCTCGACCGAGGAGGTGTTCCCCTGTCCCTTCGCCGTGTCGGCCAACCGGCAGCGGACTCTGCGGTTCGGCTTCGTCGAGGACCTCGAAGACCGGCGTACGTGGGCACCACTCGTCGACACGCTCGGTCGGTACCTCGACATGGCCCGGCAACTCGGCAAGGAGACCGCCTTCGTGGTGTTCTTCCGGCCGGACGGGGTTTCCCGCATGCTCGACGAGTACAACGAGCGCTTCTGGGCGGTGTTGCAATACCTGCACGACCACGACCCGAGTCCCTGGCCCGTCGAGATCCCCGGTGATCCGGACACCCCGTTGTGGGAGTTCAGCTTCAGCGGCAGCCCGACCTTCGTCGTGGCCGCCACGCCCGCGCACGAGCTCAGGCACAGCAGGTGGAGCCCCGGCCTGGTGCTCACCTTCCAGCCCAGGTGGGTCTTCGAGGGGTTGGAGGCGAGCACGCCGCGCGGACGCACGGCCCGTCAGGTGATCCAGAAACGGCTGCGGCGGTTCGACGACGTCGACCCCTCGCCGCTGCTGTCGGCCTACGGCGACGTGGAAGGTCGAGAATGGCGGCAGTACCTGCTGCCGGACGCGGAGAACAGCCGGTGGCGGGAGTGCCCGTTCCACGCGAACACCCAATCGACGACCGACGACCCGGAGCGGACTCGACCATGAACGAACAGGGTGGCGAACCATTCGAGGCGGCGGACCGGTGGACCTACGTCCTGGTCACGCCGGACGGTGTCGTCAGCGGCGCCCTCGACCACGTCCTGGAACTCCTGCGGGACAACGGGTTCACCGTGGTGGTGAGCCGGGCGCACCAGCTCGATGTGCCCACCATGATCAGCGTCTACGACAAACCGCCACCTCCTCCCGGAACGCCGGAACGCAAGTCGGGTGGCATCCAGATCCCGGCCCGGATGTTCGACAACCTCTACCGGGCCGGACCGGCCTGCCTGCTGGTGCTGCACCGGTCGGGCGGCTCGGCGTCCGAGATCATGACGCGGTGCAAGGGGTACACGAGGCCGGAGGCGGCCCAGCCGAGGACTGTTCGCCACCTCGGCGAGAACGTCATCCTGAACCTGGTGCACAGCCCGGACGACCAGGCCAACGCGTGGCGCGAGCTGTGCGTCCTCGTCGGCGAGCCGGAGGCCGAACGACTGCGCGCGGCGGCCCTGCGACCGGGCGGCGGTGCGACGTTGATCGGCCTGCGGTCGTTGCCCGACAGCATGCCCGCGACGAGCGGGTGGGAGGCCATCTCGTTCCCGGTCACGGCGAACCGACTGCGACGCCGTGTCGTGCAACTCATGACCCTGCGAGCCGACCCCGACGCTCTTGACCTGCTGCACCGGGCGTGGACCCTGCTCGACAAGGAACGTGACGCCCTGGCAACACGAACGACCAGCCTGGACCGGATGCGCGCGGCCCAACCCCTGACCGGACCCATCCATGACCTGCTGACCACCGTCGTCGGCGAGGTGGACGATCCGGCTCTGCTGCGGGGTTTGACCGCGCTCCACGCCTTCTACCGGCTGGACGGCGATCGCGACATCGCGGCGGTGCTGTCACTCGCGAACCACGGTGTCTTCGTCTCGGCGCTGGAGAAGATGGTGCTGGAGAGCCACGCGACGTCGTTCAGGCCGCACGAAGACCTCGAACGGGCGTACGGGGCGTCCGCGGGTCTGCCGTCGTGAGCGAAGTGCGGCTGGGCGCCGGCCGGTGGGCCCTGTGGCGGGACGTCGCTCTGCGCAGTGCGGGGTTTCCTGCGGAGCTGGTGACCCGGCTGGGCGACGCCGAGCTCGCTGCGGCCGCCGACGCCGATCCGACGGGACCGGAGTACGACCGGGCGCACCGGGCCGGGCTCGAACGCCAATCCCGTGTGCTGGAGGCGATCGCCCGGTCCCCGGTGTTCCGCGAAGCGGTCGCGTGGCAGAACCCCCAGCTGGTCCTGGACTGCCTGGACCGGCTCACTGCGGACAAACCGCGCAACGCCCGGCGGCGAGGGCACGAGATGACCGTGGCGGGTCACGTGCAGCGGTACGCGCTGAAGAACGACACCATCGGGTTCTTCGGGCCGGTGGGCTGGGCAACGCTGCTTCCCACCGAACCTGACCTCACCGTGCGGCCTGGAGCCGAATTGCTGGCCCGGCGTACCACGTACTTCGAAGGCTGGGCCGTCGACAAAGTCGCCAGAGTCCTCGCCGAACTACCAGAGATGTACGCGTGGCTCAAACCCACGGTGGTCAGCACGCACCTCCTGCGCGATGGCGCCGTGCACAGACCGCGGCAGTCGCCGATCCCGGTGAGCGCCGGGGTGTACGCCCTGCTCCAACGCTGCGACGGCGAACGCACGGTCCGCGATCTCGTCGACGGATCGTCCGGGATCGTGGGCGGGTACCCCGATGAGGCGGCCATCCGGCCGGTGCTCGAACGCCTCCGTTCGAAGGGTGTGCTGCGGCTCGACCTCGAACAGCCCGTCCAGACCTGGCCGGAGCACGCGTTGCGCCGCCGCCTGCTCGATGTCGGCGACGACGCCGTGCGCACACGTGCCCTGGCCACCCTGGACGAGTTCATCGCCGCACGGGACGTGATCGCGGCAGCGAGCGGTGACGCCGACAAGGTTCTTCTCGGCCTCTCCGCCCTGGACGAGATGTTCCTCCGAGTGACCGGCA
>DATMCA010000259.1:0-14640 GCA_035559015.1 Umezawaea sp.
TGTGGCGCCGGTGATCCGGGCGCCCTTCTTCAGGTCAGCCACCATGTCCCGCCTTCCGTCCGAGCAGGTCGGGCCGCTTTCGGGCCCCTGTCGTCGCAATGATCGAACACGACGGACCAGAACGCCAGGCGATCATGCAAAATGATCTGTCCGTGATCACATGATCACGGACAGCCACCCCTTTGATCACGCTTGCCGAAAAGGGCTGCTTCCCTTGGCTCAGGCCAACTGCACGAGTTCCAGGTAGTCCGCGGACCAGTGGTCCTCGGTCCCGTCCGGGAGAAGGATCACCCGCTCGGGCTCAAGGGCCTCGACGGCTCCGGGGTCGTGCGTGACCAGGACGACGGCGCCCTGGTAGCGGCGCAGCGCGTCCAGCACCTGCTCACGGCTGGCGGGGTCGAGGTTGTTCGTCGGCTCGTCGAGGAGCAGCACGTTCGCCGCGCTGGAGACCAGGCCCGCGAGCGCGAGCCGGGTCTTCTCACCGCCGGACAGGGTGCCCGCGGGCTGGTCGAGCTGCTCACCGCTGAACAGGAACGTGCCGAGCAGCTGCCTGAGCTGCTGCTCCTGCGTGTCCGGGGCGGCGTGGCGGATGTTCTCCCACACGCTGGCCTCGTGGTCGAGCGTCTCGTGCTCCTGCGCGAAGTAGCCGACCTTCAGGCCGTGGCCGGGGATCAGCGACCCCGCGTCCGGGCGTTCCATCTGGCCGAGCAGGCGCAGCAGCGTCGTCTTGCCCGCGCCGTTGAGGCCGAGGATCACGACGCGCGACCCCTTGTCGATGGCCAGGTCGACACCGGTGAAGATCTCCAGCGAGCCGTAGGACTTGCTCAGGCCCTCCGCCATCAGCGGGGTCTTGCCGCACGTGGCGGGCTCCGGGAAGCGGATCTTCGCGACCTTGTCCGCCACCCTGGTCTCGTCCAGGCCCGCGAGCATCTTCTCGGCGCGCTTGGCCATGTTCTGCGCGGCGACGGCCTTCGTGGCCTTCGCGCGCATCTTGTCGGCCTGGGCGAACAGCACGCCCGCCTTCTTCTCGGCGTTCGCGCGCTCGCGGCGACGGCGCTTCTCGTCCGCCGCACGGGCTTCGAGGTACTTCTTCCAGCCCATGTTGTACAGGTCGACCTCGCCGCGCGTGGCGTCGAGGAACCAGACCTTGTTCACCACGTCGTCGAGCAGTTCCACGTCGTGGCTGATCACGACGAGGCCGCCCTCGTGCGACTTGAGGAAGCCGCGCAGCCAGGAGATCGAGTCGGCGTCGAGGTGGTTCGTGGGCTCGTCGATCAGCAGGATCGTGCTGGACTTCGCGCCCACACCGGCCTCGGAGGCGGCGAACAGGATGCGCGCCAGCTCGACGCGGCGGCGCTGGCCACCGGACAGCGTGCTCAGCGGCTGCGCCAGGATCCGGTCCGCCAGGCCGAGGTTCGCGCAGATGCGCGCGGCTTCGCTCTCGGCCGCGTACCCGCCGAGCGAGGAGAAGCGGTCCTCCAGCTTGCCGTAGCGGGTGACGGCCTTGTCCAACTCCTTGGCGTCGACCAGTTCCGCCATCGCGGACTGCACCTTCTCCATGTCCCGCAGGATCTGGTCCAGCCCCCGCGCGGAGAGCACGCGGTCCTTCGCGATCACCGACAGGTCGCCCTCGCGCGGGTCCTGCGGCAGGTAGCCGAGTTCACCGGTGCGGCGCACGTCGCCGCCGTAGGGCAGGCCCTCGCCCGCCAGCACGCGCAGCGACGTCGTCTTGCCCGCACCGTTGCGGCCGACGAGGCCGATGCGGTCGCCGGGCTGGACGCGGAGGTTGGCTTCCGAGAGGAGGATGCGCGAACCCGCGCGCAGCTCGATGTTGGTAGCCGTGATCACAGCGGAACTCCAGGTGAGGTGGTCATGCGGAAAAGAGGGGTCGGCGGAGGAACACGCGCTGGACCTACTCGATCAGGATGACCACGCCACCAGTCTACGGGCTGCGCGCGAACGAATTCGCCAGATGTGGGCACCGGCATACATTCGAGCGCATGACGGAAACGTTCGCAGGCAGGACCGCGCTGGTCACGGGCGCGAGCCGGGGAATCGGTTTTGGCATCGCACACGAACTGCTGACGCTCGGGGCGTCGGTCGCGATCACCGGGCGCAAGCCGGACGCGATCACCGCGGCCGCGCGGAAGCTGGTCGAGGACACCGGTGTCGACGAGGAGCGCGTGCTGGCGCTCGCGAGCAACGCGGGCAACGACGACGACCGCGCGTCGGCCGTCGCCTCGGTCCTGGAGCGGTTCGGGCGGATCGACGTGCTGGTCAACAACACCGGCATCAACCCGATCTTCGGGCCGCTGATGGACGCCGACCTCGGGGCCGTGCGGAAGATCTTCGACGTGAACGTGGTGGCGGCGCTGGGTTTCACCCAGCTCGTGTGGAAGGCGTGGATGGCCGAGCACGGCGGCGCGATCGTGAACCTGGCTTCGGTGGGCGGGATCCGGTCCACCGGGGCGATCGGCGCGTACGGCGCGAGCAAGGCCGCGCTGATCCGGTTGACCGAGGAGTTGGCGTGGCAGCTCGGCCCGAAGGTCCGGGTCAACGCCGTCGCGCCCGCCGTGGTGAAGACCCGGTTCGCCGAGGCCCTCTACGCCGGCCGCGAGGAGGAGGCTTCCCGGCAGTACCCGTTGAAGCGCCTCGGCACGCCCGAGGACGTGGCCCGGCTGGTCGCGTTCCTCGCGTCCGACGCCGCCGCGTGGATCACCGGCGAGACCGTCCGGGTGGACGGCGGCCTGCTCGCCACCGGCACCCTCGGCTGAACGCGGGGGCGCCCCTCCGGTCGAGGGGCGCCCCCGGTTTCAGAGGCTCACGTGGAGGGACGACAGGCGCCAGGTGCCGGGGTCGGGCGCGCGGACCGCGGACGTGACCGCGAGGGCGGGGAAGCGGCGCAGCAGCGCGGAGAGCGCCACCTCGGTCTGCACCTTGGCCAGCGACGCCCCGAGGCAGAAGTGCGGGCCGTGGCCGAAGCCCAGGTGGCCCGTGCCGGAGGGGCGGGTGAGGTCCAGTTCCTCGGGCGCGGTGAACGCGCGGGGGTCGTGGTTCGCGGCCGCGACGACGGCCGTGACGGCGTCACCCTCGCGCACGAGGGTGCCGAACAGCTCGACGTCCTCGGTGGCGTAGCGCGGGATCGCCAGCAGCGTCGGGCCGGACCAGCGGATCAGCTCCTCCACGGCGCGCGGCATGAGTGAGTCGTCGGCCCGCAGCGCCGCGAGCTGGTCCGGGTGGTCGTGCAGGGCCAGCACGGCGTTCGGGATCAGGTTCGCCGGTGTCTGCCCGGCGAGCACCAGGTGCCAGACCAGCGTGACCAGCTCAGCCTCGCTCAACCGGTCGCCGTCGGCGTCCCGCACCCGGATGAGGTCCGCGAGGAGGTCGCCGTCGGGCGCGTCGCGACGGCTCGCCACGGCGGCCTCGGCGCCCGCCATGACCGCGGGGATGGCGTCGGCGAAGCCCTGGCCGTAGCCCGCCGCGATGGTGGCCGCGTGCTCCCGCCAGGCGGGTCGGTCCTCGGGCGGGATGCCGACCAGTTCGCAGATCACGTCGATCGGCACCAGCCACGCGAAGTGCCGCAGCAGGTCCACCGCCCCGTCCTCGACGTGCGACGGCAGCTCGTCGAGCAGGCCGTCGACGATCGGTTCGATCCGCGCGCGGAACTCCGCCGCCCGACGCGCGGTGAACGCGGGTGAGACCAGCCTGCGCAGCCTGGAGTGCTCCGGACCGTTCATCTCGGACATCGTCCGCAGGTACTTCAGGCAGTGCTCGGGCACGCCCGGCGGGCGGATGAAGCTGTCGGCGTTGATCTCGAACCTCGGGTCGCCGAGGACCGCTCGCGCGTCGGCGTGGCGGGTCAGGGCCCACAGCGGGTTCATGCCGGGGATCAGGATCCGGGCCAGCGGCGCGGTCTCCCGCGCGGCGCTGTACGAGGTGAACGGGTCGCGCACGACGTCGGGGTCGCTGAGGTCGATCTCGGGGGTGGTCATGGGTTCTCCCGGTTGGACGACGTCGATTCGGATGATCAAATCATCTGGATGGTGACGGTATCCGGATTTCGGGCGCACGGCAAACACGGGAGGAGCGGGTCGGGGCTACTGGGTCTGGGTCACCGCGACGGACGCGCTGCCCACCGGCGTGGAACCGTGGTTCGGGGTGCTCGTCGCCGCGGGCTTGTCGCGCGCGAACGTGCTGCTCGGGGGCGCGCTGGGAGGGCTCGTGCCGGTCGGGGTCGTGGACGGGGCCGGTGGCACCGACGTCAACGGGGTGGACTCGACCGGGGCACTGGGCGTGGGGGTCACGTCCGGGGGGGTCACGTCCGGGGGGACCTCGACGGGCTTCCGCACCGACGAACTGCTCGACGGCCCGGCTGGTTCCACGGGTTCGGTCGGCGTCCCCCCCGGCTTGAGCGCCAGCGCCAGCACGGCGGCCACCACGACCGCGGTCGTCCCGACACCGCTGCCGACGACGGCCATCGTGCGCCGCCGCTTCCGGACCGCCTCGCCGCTGCTGATGATGTCGTCGGCCGTGAGCCCCCGGACCGGCATCGGGGCCGCGCGCAACCGCTCGAAGGTGCTCTTCAGGTCGTCCTCACGCACGGCGAGACACCTCCTGCCACAGGTCGGCGTACTGGGGTCCGAGGCGTTGGCGGAGCGTCGCCACGCCTCGGGCGCTCTGGCTCTTGACCGTTCCCGTCGTGCACCCGAGCGCCGAGGCGGTCTCCTCGACGCTCAGGTCGTGCCAGAACCTCAGCACCAGCACGGCGCGCTGGCGGGCGCCGAGGACCGACATCGCCTGCCACACGACGAGCCGGTCCTCGACGTGCTCGCCACCGGAGGGCATCTCCGGCGGCGAGTCCGTCAGCTTCTCGCGCCGCCACCTCATCCGCCTGCGCTCACCGATGAACGTGCGCACCACGATCTTGCGGGTGTAGGCCGTCAAGCCGTCCCGCTTGGCCAGCTTGGGCCCTGCCAGGTACAGCTTCAAGAAGGCGGCCTGCACCACGTCCTCGGCCTCGTGCCAGTTGCCGCACAGCAGGTAGGCCGTGAAGCGCATCGAATCGGCGGTGAGGTCGAAGTGCCGGGTGAACTCGGCGTTCCAGGTCGGGTCGGTCACGCGCGTGGTGCTCTCCCGCTCAGCGCTGGGTGGTGGACGGAGCCGTGGTCGCGGGGTACGAGACCCCCGGCGTCGGCACGAACGTGGTGGTCGGGGCCGGACGCGACGTGGACGGTACCGCCGGCGTCGAGGCCACCGGGCGCGTGCTCACGGGTGCGCTCGGCATCGGCGTCACCTCGACGGGGGCCGACGGCATGGGCGTGACCTCCACGGGAGCCGACGGCATCGGGGTCACCCGCACGGGCGCGGACGGCATGGGCGTCACCTTCGCCGAGGCAGGCGCGGGCGTCGTCGGCAGCGGCCTGGAGGTCGACGAGGGCGCGGGCGCCGTGCCTCCACCGCCGGAGGCCAGGGCGATCGTGGGGATGGCGATGCCGAGCCCGCCGAGCACCACGGCACCGGCCACCACAACGAGTCGTTTGCGCACTTGCTGCTCCTAGGGGTTCGCGGGCGGCGCGTTCGCCGCCCTCACCCCTATCCATGCGATGGGCCGTCGCACGGGTTGCACCCGATTTTCCGGCCCCGCCGGAGCGGGACCGGACTCGGAGCGGAGCTCCACCTACATGGGGACGCCGATGCTGCCGGGCGAACCGAGGGCGGTGGAGTCACCGGACAGGTCTTCGGACGGGTCGACCGGCACGGGCGTGCCGGTCGAGCCGAGCGAGCCGACACCACCGGGCAGGTCGGGGAACGGCGCCTGCCCGCCGCTGCGGGGGCCGTCGAGGTCACCGGGCGGCGACAGGTCGACCGGCACCGGTACGGGACTGATCACCACCACGTCGTCGCACGCCGACGCGGGCGCTGCCAGGACGAGGCCGCCGAACACCACCGCTCCGGCGACCAGCACGAGTCTCTTGCGCACCAGCACTCCTCTGATCCGACGAGCGCCACGGTGGCGCCCGTCGAACCATCCAAGCGCCTCGGGCCGTCTCAGGTGGTCGCACCCCGGCTTCCACCGCGCGCGGCGGTTCGACATTCGCGTCGGAGTGCGCCGCGTGGCACCGCGGGCCACGAGGGCGCCGGGCCGGAGTCGTCCCGGCCGTGGCCGCTCACGCCGGTCGGACCACGACCTCCACGGCCCGCGCCCGCTCGGCCGCTTCGTCGAGCACCGCGCGGCGCGGTTCGGCGACGTCCAGGACCCGCTCCCCCGCGAGCGCGAACACCCCGGCGAGCCGCCGGTCGGCCCGCAGCACGTCCAGCGCCTGCCGGTCCCCGCCGAGCACCACGGCGTCCAGCGAGTCGACCTCGGGTGCCAGCACGCGGACCGCGTCCGCGGCGGCGGCCTCCAGGGCGACCCGCGCCTGGCCTTCCCGTCGTCGGGCGAACCGCTGCTGCGACCACCCGCCCGCCTTGTTGCGCCCGTGCACCTGGCGGCTGTCGGTGGTCGACGCCCGCACGACCCCGTTCACCGCGATCCCGACGCTGTGCCCGCCGAGCCGCACCAGCAGCAGACCGATCCGCCGCGGCACGAGCGCGTGCTCGACCAGACCGGTGATCGTCGGCGAAGCCAGCGGTGGGAACGGCACGTCCACCTCGGCCCGCGTCCCGTCGACGGCGTGGACCACCAGGTGGTCGCCGTCGACCTCCGTGCGGGACACCCCACCGTGCCGGGAGGAGAACCGGTCGAACCAGCCCGCGAGCCGCTCCGGCTCGACCTCGACCGCCCGACCGCCACCCGCGACCGCGCGGACGCGGCTCAAGCGGGGGCCACCGCGACCCAGACCGGCAGCGGGTGGCCGCTCTCGCCGGGCAGGAGCCGCTGCACGGCGCCGAACCCGGCGAGCGCGAACTGCTCGGCCATCTGCTCGGGCGTGAGGACCCGGTGCCGGGTCGCGACCGAGGACGCGATCTGCCACGCCCCGAGCGCGCGTTCCAGCTGGACCACTTCGAGCTCGTAGGACTCGCCGTCGTTCGACCAGTCCCACAGCTGGACGGTCACCTGGCGGCTCTCACCCCGACCGAGCACCTTCGGTGGCGCCGTGATCGGGCGGAGCCTGCTCAACCGGTCCAGCTCGGGGACGGCGGCCACCAGGATGCCGCCGGGCCGCAAGCACTTGCGCGCGAGGAGGAAGGCCTGGTCGAGCGCGTTCTCGTGGGCCAGCCTCGGCACCAGGTCGTCGCTGGCGCGCACCACGTCCACCACTCGGCCGTACGGCTGCCGGGTCACGTCCATGAGGTCGATGATCCGGTGCTCCCCCGGACCGAGCACAGCGCGCGCGACCTCGACGAGCACGTCCTCCGGCTCGCGGCGTCCGGCGGCGAAATCCTGGCCCGAGGTCACCGTGGACACAGTAGAGCCACCCGATCAGGCGTCGCCAGTAGGTGGCCGGTCGCTGGTGGCCCGGCACGGTCGGCACCGGACCACCACGACGGCACTACCGACACCGAAGGGGGTTTTCCCGCACATCCGGCGCCTCGTGCACAATGTTACCGGCGGGTTCACACTGGGCGAAGTACCGACGATCACCACTTGACAGAGAGGTATCCACACAGAAAGCGTGTAACCCGTACGGACCAACCATTGACTCCATCCGGTCGCCACCAACACCAATCGTTGGCGGGTAGGGTCACTTGGGCGTGATCTAATGACAGCGGGGAGTCACCATGACCAACGCTGCCGGTCGACCTACTCTGTCTGTCGAAGACATCGATTCGACGGGCCACGGCAGTCTGGCGCAGCTCCTGACCACGGGACCGTTTCCCGAGGCCCTGAGAGCCGCGATCAAAGCGAGTCGGCTCAGTCTGGACCGCATCCAGCACCGCTTGGGCCTGCGCGGGGTCACCATCAGCGTCGCGACGCTCAGCTACTGGCAGTCGGGTCGGCGACGACCCGAACGACCGGAGTCGCTGGAAGCGCTGCGGCATCTCGAATCCGTTCTGGGTGTCCCGCAGGCGGGCCTGTCCGCCCTGCTCGGGCCACCTCGTCCACGGGGCAGGCGCTGCCGCCCCACCACGATGATGCCCATCGACGCGCTCTGGGCGCGGCGTGAGCGGGTCGCCGACCTGCTCACCAAGGTGGACACGACGTCCGACGTCAAGCTCGGGCGGATCAGCCAGCACGACCGCATCGAGATCGCCGCCGACGGCGGTCAGAAGTCGATCTGGGTGCGGCAGATCCTGCGCGCCGAGCAGGACGGCCCGGACCGCTGGGCGCTGGTGTTCGAGACCGAGGACTCGGACGTGCTGCCGGAGGTGGCGAACCTCCGCAACTGCCACCTGGGTCGGGTAGCCGAGGACACCGACGCCAACATCATGGCCGCCGAGATGATGTTCGACCGTCCCCTGGCGCGGGGCGAGACCATCATCATGGAGTACGAACTGGTCTTCCCCGAGGGGCACTACCCCGCGGGCAACAACTCCTTCGCGCGCAAGTTCCGACTGCCCGTGCGCGAGTACGTGATCGAGGTCCGGTTCGACCAGTCGAACCTGCCCGCGCGCTGCCAGCAGTACAGCCTGCCCGCCGGTGACGAGACGCCGTCGCGTCGCCGCAACCTGACGCTCGACAACGCCGGCGGCGTGCACGCCGTGGCACTGGGCTTCGGTCCCGGCGTGTTCGGCGTCCGCTGGGAATGGCCCAAGTAGCCGGTTCCCCCCACCTACGAGAAGGGCCCCCGCTGAGCAGCGGGGGCCCTTCTCGTGCAACGGGGTGGTGGTGGCCCCCGGCTCGCGCCGAGGGCCACCACCGGCCGAACTAGGCCACGTAACCCGCGAGGTGCAGCGACACGGCCCGCACGGAGCCCACGTCGGTGCCCGCGGCGTCGACGACCTTGAACGTCCAGGTGCCGTCGGCGGAGCCGGAGGTCAGCGAGCCCAGCGTGCCCGTGGTGGGCTTCCAGGTGCCGGTGAACGGCGCCAGGGCCGACGTCACGGTGGAGAACGACGCCGCCGCGCTGTCGTCGAAGACGACCTTGCAGAGGTTGTTGCCCGCCGCGCCGGAGCGCGAGAACAACGTCGCCGTCGCACCCGTCGGCGAGGTCAGCGTGCCGACCAGGTCACCGACGAACGTGTGGTCGATGCCGACCGTGGTCGCCGCGTCGGCCGTGGTGCAGGTGTCGCCGTCGATGGAGAACGTCACCTTCGACGCCCTGCCGATGCCGGTCACCGGGATCTGGACGCTGGCGCCCACGGTGCTGTTGTCCGGGATCGGGACGGCGGGACCGCTGTAGGCGAAGTGCTTGAAGTCGCGCGACGGCTCACCGACGCCGAGCTGGAAGGACTTCGTCGTGGGCGACGTGGAACCCGCGAACGTGACGCGGGCGTCCAGCTTGACCTGGTCGCCGGGCACGAACGTCGCCGGGATGGTCACCTTGAAGGTGTTGGTGACGGTCTGGCCGACCTCGATGTTGCCGTAGGACTTGGACCTCGGCGCGATCGTCACGCCCGCGGTGGGCGTGGTGAGGACGACGCTGGTGGACGCGGCGGTGCCGTCACCGGAGTTGAGCACCGGCACGGTGACCGTGGAGGTGGTGCCCGGCTTCAGGTACTGGCTGCCGTCGGCGTCGTTGACGATCGTCGGCTTCTGGGCCGTCGCGAGGGCCTGCGGGCTGGCGCCCGTGTAGGACAGCGCGCGGTCCGCGAGCACGACGCCGACACCGGAGCGGTTGTCCGTGCCGGGCTCGGCGATGTCGATCGCGGTCGCCGTGAGGGCTTCCTTGACCTCCGCCGGGGTGAGGGTCGGGTTGCCGGACAGGATCAGGCCGGCGATGGCAGCGGCGTTCGGCGCGGCGGCCGAGGTGCCGAAGAACGGGTTGAAGCCGCTCACGCTGGTCGCGACGCCGTCGGCGGCGGTGAGGTCCGGCTTCTGCCGGGTCTCGGCGCCGGGGGTGCCGTCGGCCTTGAAGAACACCTTGCGCGGGCCGTCGGAGGTGAAGCGCTCCAGCTTGGAGTCGGAGTTGAAGGTGCCGGGGTACGGACCCTTCGGGTTCGCCGGGTCACCGGGCTCCAGGTCGAACGGGAG
The DNA here is from genome assembly GCA_035559015.1 of Umezawaea sp. Taxonomy (GTDB): domain Bacteria; phylum Actinomycetota; class Actinomycetes; order Mycobacteriales; family Pseudonocardiaceae; genus Umezawaea. Next base: position 10,076 of record DATMCA010000259.1, read on the forward strand.
CGCGGCGGCGGCCGGGGCCGCGGCGACGCTGATGGCGCCCTTGGCGGCCGAGTGGCCACGGGTCACGCCGGGGGTGACGAACTTCTTGAGGCCGTCGGAGGAGTCCTTGAACCGGCCGCCCAGGGCGGACAGCGCGAGGTAGCGGTCCTCACCGCGGAACTTGACGACCGCGAGGCGCAGACCCGTGCCGGTGGCGGGGGTGTTGACCCGCTCGTACGGGTCCTGCGTGCCCTCCTGCGGGTTCTGGCTGAACGCCACGACCGCACCCTGCGCGTTGGTCACGTAGAGGTCGTAGTCGTTGGCGGACTGACCCAGCGGGTCGGACCAGAACAGCGTGACCGGCACGTTGCCCGAGTTGTTCGACAGCGGGTTGAACACCTGCTTGGCGTTCGGGTTCGGGTCGAAGTCGTGGGCCGAGCCCGCGAACTTGCCGATGCTCACGCCGGAGTCGACGAAGTTGCCCTCCCAGTGGCCGGAGGTCCCTTCCGCGACGTTGCCCTCGTTGCCGGCGGACGAGAAGTACACCGCGCCGTCGGCGGTGACCGCGTCGACCGCGCGGGCGATGATGCCGTCCTGGAACGGCGACTCGTTGAAGTACAGGACGTCGTCGACGATGACGTCGCAGCCCAGCTGGAAGCGCAGGCCCTTGATGTTGTCGGCGAAGCTGGCGTCACCGTTGAACGCGGTGGCGAAGCCCAGCGCGGCGTTGGGGGCGATGTCGTGGAGGATCTCCAGCATCGCGGTGCCCTCGTCGCCGGAACCCGCCTGGCCGGTCAGCACGTCGACCTCGGGCAGCTCACCGGCGGCCTGCGAGGCGACGAGCGAGCCGATGCCGTCGGACAGGGCGCAGAGCTTCACGCCGGTGCCGGTGACGTGGAACTGGGCGCGGGCGGTGTCGGCGGCGTGGGCGCGGTCGCCCTCACCGGTCTTCACGGCCTGCACGGAGATGAGCGCCTGGCGCGCCTTGGCCTCGACCTGCTTGGCCTTGGCATCCTTGGACAGCTCGGCGCGCGGCTGCTTGCTCTTGGTGGTCTTGGTCTTGTCGATGTGCGCGGTCATCGCGCCCACGGCCGCCTCGACCCGCTTGACGTCGCCGCGTTCGGCGAGCTTGCTGATCTGCGACAACGGGATCTGCGCGCGCACGGTCGCGCCTTCGACGGAGAACGACCTGATGCCGCCCCCGCCACCGCGGATGGCGTTGAGGAGTTCGTCGCCGACCTTCTCGGCGCGGATGTCGACCAGGACGGTGTCACCGGCCTGCACCTCGACCCCGGTCTTCAGGTCCGGCAGCTTCGACATCGTGCCGACCGAGGAGCGGCGGCGCTGCTCGACGACGAGCGCGCTGTCCACTTTGGACTCGGCCTTGGTGACGGACTTCTTGATCTCCTGGAGTGCGGCGATCTGCTTCGCGGTCACGTCCGAGAAGTCCTTGCCCGCCTTGGCCGGAGCGGCCGAGACGGGGGTGACGGAACCCAACGTGGCCAACAACATCGCCGTTCCGGCGGCGATGAGGGATCTTCTTCGTGAACGTTGCAGCGGTGAGCGCACGGGCGTCTCCCCCGAATTGAGCGTGCCCCGACGCACGCGGCCTGAGAGCCGGATCGAACCGGCCGCGCCAACGTATTGTGCCCAACCGGATACGGTCAGCGTCCGTTTGGAGGACGTCTCAGTACGCGGGGCACCCAACAGTTGACCGTTCACACTGCGTTTGTGCACGACAAGACACTGTCCACACGCCCGAACGGCGGCACGCGTTCCGACGTCCGGGCTCACGCCGGGATTCGTCCTTGCCCGGTCGCGGGGAATTCCAACGGGGACTTCACCCCTGGTGTGCAGGGGATTCCCGGTCGTTCACAGGACGAAGGCGTCCGTCCACAACTGACCTGTCCTACCGGACAAGGCATCGAGCAGCGCGGCGGCCTGGTTGTCCGTCAGCGAAGCCACGAAGTCGACGACCGCGCGACCCCGTGCGAGAGCGCGCACCGCGTCCTTCCCCGAGGGCGCTTCACCGGTCGCGCCGATGAGCGCTCGCGGATCGGTCCGGGCGAGCGCCGCGTACTCGGTCTCGGCGAGTTCCACCAGGTCGTGCAGGCGGCGCGGCAACCGGTCCGATTCGTGCCGATCGGTCACCCACTGCTCGAGGGCTTCGACCAGCGCCGTGATCAACCGGGCCTGACCTCGTTGGTGCAGAGCCAGATCCGGGCGCAACAGGACGAATCGCCGGTGCACGAACTTCAGCACCTGCACCTCGTGCCACTGCGGGACGGCCAGCACCACGTGCCCCGACCGCGTCGTCGGCTCCTCCACGACGCCGACCGCGTCGACCAGTCGGCGCGTCCACCGCGCGGAGAACCCGGCGACGGCCTGCTCGGCCTCGACCGACCCGTCGAACGGCACGGACAGCAGCCCGTCCACGAGTTCGGACCGGACCTTCGAGACCGCCGCCGCGAACGCGTCGTCGTCGACCGCCCACGAGTCCTTCGCGTGCAGGCGCCGCCGCAACGACTCCAGCGACCGCCCCGGCCTCCGCTGCTGCTCGGCGAGCTCGGCCCGTGACTGCCCGGCCAGTTCCAGGCCCTCGCTCAGCCACGTCCCCAGTTCGGCGGCGACGGTCGCGTGTTGGAGCACACCCACGCGGTGGAAGTCCTCCAGGTCGTGGATGGCGTACGCGATGTCGTCCGCAGTGTCCATGACCGACGCCTCGACGGTCTGCTGCCAACTCTCGACCCGCCCCTCGTAGGGGGCGCGGGCCTGCGTCAGGTCTTCCAGTTCGGTCACGTAGGCGGAGAACTTCGCCGCCCCGGTCCCCGGCCCGTCCGACGGTTCGGACGCCCCGCGCGGCGGTGCCGCCATCTCGCGCGGGTGCGGTTCCGGGTGCGCCAGCCGGGTCCACGGGTACTTGAGCATCGCCGCCCGAACGGCCACGGTCAGGTCCAGCCCCACCGCGGCGGGCCCCCGCACGTCGGTCGTCGTCACTATCCGGAACGACTGCGCGTTCCCCTCGAACCCGTCGGCCAGGCCCAGCCGGTGCCGCGCGATCCGGTCCAGCACCTGCTCGCCGAGGTGGCCGAACGGCGGGTGGCCCAGGTCGTGCGCCAACGCAGCGGCCTCCACCACGTCCGGGTCGCAGCCGCCGAGCTTGTCCAGCACCCCGACCAGTTCCGGCCGCGCGCACAGCCGTTCCGCGATCGCCCGCGCGGCCTGCGCCACCTTCAGGCTGTGCGTGAGCCGGTTGTGCACCAGCAGCCCCGACCCGGTGGAGCTGACGACCTGCGTCACCCCTCCGAGCCGCGCGAAGAACGGTGAGCTCGCCACCCGGTCCCGGTCCGCCCGGAAGGGGCTGGACGCCAGATCCGCGGGCGAGGTGCCCACGGCGCCGGACCTGCGGGCCGTACGGGGGTCGAGGGGTTCGCTCTCCATGCCGAAACGGTAGACGACCGAACGGCCTACTCCCCCACGGCCCGTGGCCGCCCGCCGGAGGTCAGCCGGAACGCTCGCGAACCACCTCGTAGTGCGACCAGACGGTGCCGTGAGCACCGACCACCACGTCGACCACCCGCAGCCTCACCGGCACCGAACCGGGGTCGAGCGGCACCCCGTCCACGACCGACGGCGTTCCCAGCCCACCCACCAACACGGGAACCGCGACGACGTGCACCTCGTCCACCAGACCCGCCCGGAGGAGCGCCCCGTTCAACCCACCACCCGCCTCGGACACCACGCACCCAGCGCCCAGTTCCTCGCGGAACTTCACCAGCGCAACGCCCAGATCAACCCTCCCCACCCCCGCGACCAGGTACGGAATCCGCTCCCGACGCAGGTGGGCGAGGTACCGCAACGGCGTGCTCCGACACACGACGACCAGCAAACTCGTCTCCGAGTCCCCCTTGTGCCGCCACAACACCCGCCCACGCCCGTCCACCACCGCGAACCACTTCGGCGTCCGGTGCGGCAGGAAGTCCACCAACAACTCCTCCGCAGGCGTTCCCGCCTCCGGCAGCTCCAGCGGACCATCGCCATCAGCCACGAAGGTCCCACTGCCCTCAAGGACCACCGTCGGCCGATGCCGCACCTCAATCGCTTCCGCCCGCCGCTCCAGCAACTCCGAGGTGTCCGCCACCCACCCCGCCTGCCACCGCACGTTCGACCCCTCGTCGAGCAACCGCTCCGAACGACTCAGCGCCACCCGCCCGTCAGCCGAAGCCGTCACCGAAACGACCACCCGAGGACGCCCACCACCCGAACCAGACCCGCGATTCCCCACCACACCGCGGACCGTATCGCCCGCCCCCCACCACTTCGTCAGCACGACTTTCAAGAACTGTCGTACCCCTCGGCTAGGTTGTGAATCGGGGGGTCCTCACGAACGGGGGACCCCCGGTTCGCCGAACGCAAAAAGCCCTGAAGGGGACCCCATAAATGGAGTCCCCTTCAGGGAATAATTGTCCCGCGGTGACCTACTCTCCCACACCGTCACCAGTGCAGTACCATCGGCGCAGGAGGGCTTAACTACCGGGTTCGGAATGGGACCGGGTGTTTCCCCTCCGCCATGACCGCGGAAACAC
>DATMCA010000260.1:0-3249 GCA_035559015.1 Umezawaea sp.
GGTGCTTCTACGACTCCGGGTTCAGCCCCTCGCCGTTCGACGCGAGGATCCGGCCACGGCCCGGTGGCCTGCGCTGGCCCGCGATGACGGCCGTGCGGGAGTGCGCGTGGAGCCGGATCCCCGACGTCGGGATCGCCTAGCGGGAACGGGCGGCGCGCACCGCCCGACGGCGAAATGTTTGTCTTACCAAGGCGCAACATGATCGATACAGTGGACCCGCGTTCGGCGCCGCCTCCACGGCGTCGCTCGCGGAGTTCACCCACAGCCAAGGAGAGACATGACTGCCATCGTCCGCGTGGTCGGCCGACAGATCCTCGACAGCCGGGGCAACCCCACCGTCGAGGTCGACGTCGAACTGGAGGACGGTTCGCTGGGCCGCGCCGCGGTTCCGTCCGGCGCGTCGACCGGCACCAGGGAAGCGGTCGAGCTGCGCGACGGGGACAAGGAGCGCTTCCACGGCAAGGGCGTGCGGGCCGCGGTCGACGCCGTGAACGGCGAGATCGCGAAGGCCGTCGTCGGGTTGCAGGCCGAGAAGCAGGCCCACCTCGACCACGCGCTGATCACGTTGGACGGCACGGCCAACAAGGCCAGGCTCGGCGCGAACGCGACGCTGGGCGTCTCGCTCGCCGTGGCCAAGGCCGCCGCGGCGGCGCACCGCGTGCCGCTCTACCGCTACGTCGGCGGCGCGTACGCCCACCTGCTGCCGATGCCGATGATGAACATCATCAACGGTGGCGCGCACGCCGACAACGCGATCGACTTCCAGGAGTTCATGATCGCCCCGATCGGCGCCGAGACGTTCTTCGACGCCGTGCGCGTCGGCTCGGAGATCTTCCACACCCTGCGCAAGGAACTCCACGAGGCGGGCCACAACACGAACGTCGGCGACGAGGGCGGTTTCGCGCCGAACCTGAACTCCGCCGACGAGGCCCTGGAGTTCGTCGTCAACGCGATCGAGAAGTCCGGCTACGAGCCCGGCACCGACGTGGCGCTGATGCTCGACCCGGCGGCGTCGGAGTTCTACCGCGACGGCGTCTACGACTACACCGGTGAGGGCCGCAAGCGCTCGGTCGAGGAGCACGTGGGCTACCTGGCCGAACTCGTGGCGAAGTTCCCCATCCTGTCCATCGAGGACGGCATGGCGCAGGACGACTTCGACGGCTGGAAGCTGCTCACCGACACCATCGGCGACCGCTGCCAGTTGGTCGGCGACGACGTCTTCTGCACCAACGTGAACCTGCTGAACGACGGCATCGAGCGCGGCATCGCGAACTCGATCCTGGTCAAGGTCAACCAGATCGGCACGCTCACCGAGACCCTGACGACGACCGACCGGGCCCACAAGGCCGGCTACTCGGTGGTCATGTCGCACCGCTCGGGCGAGACCGAGGACACCACCATCGCCGACCTCGCGGTCGCCATCAACTGCGGCCAGATCAAGACCGGTTCACTGTCGCGCTCCGACCGCACCGCGAAGTACAACCAGCTCATCCGGATCGAGGAGGAGCTGGGCTCCGAGGCGCGCTACGCAGGCCGGTCCACCCTCCGCACGCGCTGACGGCCGACGGCGGTGTGCTTCCCTTGCGTTGTCCCGCAAGGGAAGCACCGGGTCGACCCGCATCCGGGGATCTCGTCACCGCGCGCCCGCCGCCTCCGGTACGGCACGGGGAACTCGGGCGCCCCGTGGTGCGGCGCAGGACGACGAGGTCCGCCGGGGCCGGCCGTTCACCGGGTGCTCAGCATCCTGGCCCGGACCTCGTCGTGGTGGTCAGGGGCGTCGGACTCGATCAGGTGGAGCCTGACCGCCGCCATCAGCGCCTGGGAGCGGTTGTTCGCGCCGAGCTTGTCGTAGAGGCGCGACACGTAGGTCTTGGCGGTCGACGTGCTCACGTGCATGGCGCGCGCGGCCTCCGGGATCGACAGGCCGTGCTGGAGCTTGTCCAGCATGTCGGTCTCCCGACGGCTCAGCGGTGAGTGGTCGCGCGACACCCGCAGCCGGTCGAGCGCGGCGACGAGCCCCGGAGCGGTGAAGGACGAGGCCGCCACGGCGGCGTGCCGGATCGCGGTCGTGATCTGGCTCGTGGAGGCGGTCTTGAGGATGAAGGCCGACACGCCGGTCTCCATCGCCCGGAACAGCGCGTCGTCCTCGCCCACCGAGGTGAGCACGACGATTCCGAGGTCCGGCCACCGGGCGCGCAGCTCCCGCGCGAGCGTCAGGCCGTTGCGGTCGGGCAGGGCGATGTCCAGGGTCACCACGTCCGGGCGCAGCGACGCGACCAGGGGCAGGCAGGCGGCGGCGGTGCCCGCCTCGCCGACGGTCTCGATGTCCGGTTGCCCGACGATCAACTGCGCCAGTCCGAACCGGTGCAGCGTGTGACCGTCGACGACCAGCAGGCGAATACCCATGAAGCACCTCGTGACATCACCGTTCAGTGGGACGTCCGTCATCTGACGGGAGGACGGTTGCCCACTGTGTTGTCACTCGGTTGCGGTTCGGTTGTTGACGCGGTCCTGAGGCGGCCTCCGCTGACCGGCGCCGACTCGGACGCGGGGGCCGATCAGTGGGACAGGGTCTGCATCATGGAGATCGCCGCCGGGCCGAGCACGACGATGAACAGCGCGGGGAAGATGCAGAACATCATCGGGAACAGGATCTTCACGGGCAGTTTCTGCGCCTTCTCCTCGGCGAGCTGGCGCTGCTTGGTGCGCATCTCCTTGGCCTGCCCGCGCAGGACCTGGCCGATCGGGATGCCCAACTCGGCCGCCTGCACCAGCGCTGAGGCGAACGAGCGCAGCTCGGGGATCGTGGTCCGCTCGGACAGCCCTCGCAACGCCTGCATCCGGGACTTGCCCAGCTGCATCTCCTGGAGCATCCGCAGGCACTCCTCCGCCAGCGGGCCTTTGGTGTTGTTCCCCACCTGCGACAGCGCCGCGTCGAAGCCCAGGCCCGCCTCCACGCAGACGGTGAGCATGTCGAGGGTGTCCGGCAAGGCGTCGCGGATCACCTTCTGGCGCTTGTCCCCCATGTTGTAGATCAGCAGGTCCGGCAGCAGGAAGCCCACCGCGCCACCGATCAGCGGGTAGGCCAGCATCGCCACGGGAGAGCCGAACCCCACCACGAGGCCTGCCGTCGCCCCGCCGAGCAGACCGAGTCCCTTGAACGCGAGCACCTTGTCGGCGGGCCAGCCCCCCGGGTTGCCCGCCACGTCGAGCCGGTGGCTCAGCGAGGCGGCCAGGCGGCGCGGCGAG
>DATMCA010000261.1:0-2917 GCA_035559015.1 Umezawaea sp.
CGCGGCGCGGGCGGCGACCACCGTGAGCGCCAGTGGCAGCCGAGCGCACAACGCCACGATCTCCCGCGCGGCCAGCGGTTCCGCCCTCACCCGGTCGGGGCCGACGCGGCCCGCCAGCAACTCCCCGGCCTCGTCCGGCTCGAACAGGTCCACCGGCACCGGATGCGCGCCCCCGGCCACCAACCCGGAGAGCAGGTCGCGGCTCGTCACCACCACGAGGCACCCCGGCGAACCGGGGAGCAGGGGCCGCACCTGTTCGACGTCACGCGCGTTGTCCAGCACGACCAGCACCCGCCGGTCCGCGAGCATGCTCCGGTACAGCCCGACCTGGGCCTGGAAGGTCGTCGGCAACCGCTGGCGCGGCACGTCGAACGCGTCCAGGAACCCCTGGACCGCCTCGGCGGGCGCGACCGGTGTCCCGGTCGGGTCGAAACCGCGCAGGTTCACGTACAGCTGCCCGTCCGGGAACTCGCCGTGGACCCGGTGGGCCCAGTGCACGGCCAGCGCGGTCTTGCCGACACCGGCGGTGCCCGACACGGCGACGATCGGGACCGCCGCCGACCGGGTGCGGACCAGGGCGTCGAGGCGGCGCAGTTCCCCGTCGCGTCCGGCGAAGCCGGGGACGTCGGGCGGGAGCTGCGCGGGAACCGCGGCCCTGCGCCGCTCGGGCGCGGGCACGCGGCCCCGCAGGATCGCGGCGTTCAGCTCGCGCAGCTCGGTGCCCGGATCGGTGCCCAGCTCGTCCGCCAGCCGCTGCCGGATGACGGCGTACCGGTCGAGGGCCTCAGCGTCGCGCCCCGCCTCGTGCAGGGCTCGCATGAGCAGGCCCTCCAGCGGTTCGGCCAAGGGGTAGTCCGCGGTGAGGTCGGGGAGGTCGCTGACCACCGCGTCGAACTCGCCGCGTTCGAGCTTGATCCCGCCCCACCGGATGACGGCGTCGAGTCGCCGCCGGTGCCAGCTGTCGCGCACGCGTGCCGCCCACTCGCCGGGCACGGAGGCGAGCGGCGGCCCCTGCCAGAGCGCCAGCGCCTCGGTCAGGACGGCGAGGTGATCCGCGTCCGTTCCGCGCCTGCCCGATTCGACCAATCTCGTGAACCGGTGCAGGTCTATCCGGCCGGGCTCGATTTCCAGGACATAACCCGCACTTTTGCGTTCTATTCGGGCCGGGACTCCGGTCAACGCCGTCGCGCGCCCGAGCAGGCGTCGTATTCGACTCAGGTGCGAATACAACACATTGCGCGCCTCGACAGGAGGCGCGTCACCCCACACCCGGTCGATCAGGGTGGAAACGGGAACCGCGTACCCCGAGTCCACGGCCAACGCGGCCAGCACGGCCTGCTGCCTCGGCGTTCCCACGTCGAGCGACTGGCCGTCGGCCCGCAGTTGCACCTCCCCGAGCAACCGGAACTCCATGCACCGGGATGCTCCCCGCTCCGCAAGGTTGCCGCAAGGTCCGCGAGCAGGCCACGGCGAAATCGTGGAACCAGGATCCGAACAGGAGGCTGGAAATGCGCCATGACTCGCCGATCGCGGACGTTCTCCAAAAAGCGATGCGAGGGTCGAACTCCGCGTGGCGGGAAATCCACGACCGCTATTCCCCGCTGGTGCGCTGGGTGTGCCGGGGTTACGGGCTGACCGGAGCGGACGCCGACGACGTGTCGGGCACCGTCTGGCTGCACCTCGTCGCGAACGTCACCGCGATCCGCGTGCCGGAGGCGTTGCCGGGGTGGCTGAGGACGACCGCGCAGCACGAGTGCGTCAGGGTGCTGCGGCACCGCCGACGGCAGATCCCGCAGGAGATCGAGGCCGGCGACCGCACCGAGCCCGCGTCGGACGAGGCACTGCTGGCCGGGGAGCGCCGCGCCATCGTCCGCGCCGCGCTCGACCGGATGCCCGAACGCGACCGGCAACTCCTGTCCCTGCTGTTCTCCGACCCACCCACGCCGTACTCGCGGATCAGCTCCACCCTCGGCATGCCGATCGGTGCGATCGGCCCAACACGCCAGCGGTGCCTGGCCCGGATGAGCCGCCTTCCGTCGATCATGTCGCTCCGGCTCCGCTCCGCGGAGGACAGTAGGGTCGGAGGGTGACGACGAGCGGCGACACCGGGCCGCCGTGGACGTGGGAGCACCCGGTCGGCGTGCGCTGGCTGCTCGCTGGCGACGTCGACTTCGAGGACGCCTACGACGACGTCCCACTGGCGCTGTGCGTGGAGGTCGAAGGCCTGTTCGTCGACCTGCCGCCACGGCCGCGGGAGCGGTTCACGCTTCTCGGCTGCACCCGGACGGTCCGCTCGCGTCCGGTGCCGATCGGGCCTGGGTGGGGAACATCGCGTTGATGCCGCCGGTGGACAGCTCGTGGGGCGAGCACCTGGGAGACGTCGTGGTGCTCGCTCGACGCCCGAGCGCCACGACGCCCGGCACCGTGGACATCGACCTCGACGGGTTCGTCGACGTCCACGACCGCACGGACGCGGTGCCGAGTCCCGACGACGTCGGCGGGTTCGAACTCCTGGGGTCGGACGGGGTGAGCTTCGGCGCTTGTCGGGACGTCACGGGCGTGTTCCGCGAACAAGCCGAACCGCCGGTGCCGCGAGTCCGGTTGCTCGGCTGCCAACCGGAAGCCCTGTTGCTCACCGCGCTCGACGCGGTCGGTCGGCGTCGCCACCGAATCCGCGCCGAGGTTTCCGCGGTCGCGATGGACGGTTCGGTCGGCCGCGTGCTCGGTGCCGTGGTGTCCGGAACGGTCGCCTCCGTCGAGCCGTCACGGTTCGGTGCCGGTCTCCTCGACGTGACCATCGACAGCGATCCGCTGGAACCGCTCCCCGCCAGAGTCCCCGACGTCCTGGCGCAGTGGCGCGGTGGACCGCCGTCGCGGAAGAATCTGTGGGCCGGCTACGACCGCGAACTGCGGCACC